>NZ_JACFSE010000036.1:0-318 GCF_016100545.1 Gilliamella sp. W8128 | reverse complement strand
GGTTAATGCATAATTAGAAAAAGAGATAGACTGTAAAACAATCACGGTTAATACCAAAACCATCGGCCGAGATAAAAAGGCTAAACTAAGAAATTTTGAAGAATTTTGCTGAAATTTCGGGAATTTCGGAAATTGCTGAAATTGCTGAAATTGCTGAAATTGCTGAAATTGCTGAAATTGCTGAAATAATAAACAACAGTGAAATAATAAACGATGTGAGCTTAACTTTAGAGAGGTGAAATTATAGGTTGGGCAGGTTGTGTGTTGTGTGTTGTGTGTTGAAAATTATAATCCATATCAGATGTCCTTGTCAATCCA
>NZ_JACFSE010000035.1:0-322 GCF_016100545.1 Gilliamella sp. W8128 | reverse complement strand
ATATAATGAAAGTATAGTGACGAGAAAAATCTAAGCAACTTTTTTTAAAAGTTAAATTGTTAATTTTTGTAAAGTTTAATGTAATCTTATGTCTTAATTACGCCCTTAAAACCAATTTCGAAGAAGCTTTAGGGGATTTTTAGGCTTTAAAAACCCCTTTCCTCAAAATTTTTTAGTTCTTTATTTTTTAGTTGTTTGTGTTTCGGACGTTTTGTTGTTTTGTGGTTGTTTCTATATGGTGATTACGTCCGAGTTAAGAGGGTTGGCGCGAACCCTCTTTACAATCTCCCGCGGCGACCACGCAAGTGGTCACGATGTGACT
>NZ_JACFSE010000034.1:0-347 GCF_016100545.1 Gilliamella sp. W8128 | reverse complement strand
AATTATCTGTAAAGTATAGTGTCTGAAAAAAATCGACGCAACTGCATTTAATAGTTTAATTGTTAAATTTTGTAAATATTATTATGAAGTTATATCATTAAAATATCGTTTTAATTCTTAAAAATGTATTTTTCAACTTTTGGGTATAACATAGGATATAAATATTAAAGAGATTGCATCAATCGCTTTTAAAATTCTATTTTTTAACCTACTCAATAAGCAGTATATTTCTTGATTATACATCCACTTATATATTTCTATACTACCTACACGGTAGTGAACTAGAATCCAATATACTATAAATGCAGTTGGTAAAAAGGCAAAGCGCAATTTTACTATTAAAAACC
>NZ_JACFSE010000033.1:0-351 GCF_016100545.1 Gilliamella sp. W8128 | reverse complement strand
CCTGACAAAGCACCGCCTTGGCAAACATCCCTGTTTGCCATGCTAACCTCACTCAGTTGTCAGCACATTGCGAATGTCGCTAAATAAGAAGCACTAAACTAATTTATAAAAATAAACGTTTATTATCAGTAATAGCTGATGTTATAACTGACGTTAACGATTTATTGGATGGATTTTTGGGCTTCAAAAACCCCGTTCCTCAACTTTTTTTGGTTGTTTGAGTTTCGGACGTTTGTTGTTTTGTGGTTGTTTCTATACGGTGATTTCGTCCGAGTTAAGAGGGTTGGCGCGAACCCTCTTTACAATCTCCCGCGGCGACCACGCAAGTGGTCACGATGTGACTGCCTTCCG
>NZ_JACFSE010000003.1:0-295530 GCF_016100545.1 Gilliamella sp. W8128 | reverse complement strand
GGTTTTTAATAGTAAAATTGCGCTTTGCCTTTTTACCAACTGCATTTATAGTATATTGGATTCTAGTTCACTACCGTGTAGGTAGCTTAGAAACTGCACCGTCTGTTAAAGTTCCTGAGATTGTTGTTTACTACCGTATAGGTAGATTGAAATATTAATTATTTCTAAAAAGATTAGGAAAAATTTTTCAAAAAGCTAAAAATCAAAATTAGTTATAGCTTTGTTAAATAAAAAAAACCCCAGTAATTGGTTGTCCAACTATTGGGGGTCACTTCATAGGAACGGTTTTTTATTATTGGTTAGATAATTTTACAATTATCCTTGGTATTTTTTCATGACAATTGACGCATTAGTACCGCCGAAACCAAAGCTATTAGACATTACTGTGGTTAATTCACGTTCGGTTGGCTCGGTAATAATATTCATGCCTACTGCTTCATCTGCAAGCTCGTCGATATTGATACTTGGTGTAATAAAGCCGTGTTCAAGCATAAGTAGTGAATAAATCAACTCTTGTGCACCGGTGGCACTTAATGAGTGACCAGTCATGGATTTAGTTGAAGAGATAGCCGGGATATTATCACCAAATACTTGTTTGATTGCCCATAACTCTTTGACATCACCAACTGGAGTTGAGGTACCATGGGTATTGATATAATCAACTGGTCCATCAAGATCTTGAATAGCAAGCTGCATACAACGCATTGCCCCTTCACCAGATGGCGCAACCATGTCATAACCATCTGATGTTGCCCCATAACCAACAAGTTCACCATAGATATGTGCACCACGGGCAAGAGCATGTTCAAGTTCTTCAACTACTACCATTCCGGCACCGCCTGCGATTACAAAACCATCACGGTTTTTATCATAGGCTCGTGATGCTTTTTCTGGTGTGTCGTTATATTTAGTTGATAATGCCCCCATAGCATCAAATTCGCATGACATTTCCCAACATAGTTCTTCACCACCACCAGCAAACACGACATCTTGTTTACCAAGTTGAATAAGTTCAGCTGCATGACCAATGCAGTGTACTGATGTTGCACAAGCTGAAGTCATTGAGTAGCTAACACCTTTAATTTTAAATGGTGTCGCTAAACATGCAGAAATTGCCGATGACATAGATTTTGTTACTGCATAAGGGCCAACACCTCTTAAACCTTTTTCTTTCATGCCGGCAACAACATTATATTGAGTTTTGGTTGAGCCACCATAACCAGCGATAAGGCCTGTACGTGGATTAGATACTTGCTCTGGGCTTAATTTTGCATCTTCGATTGCTTGTTGCAGTGCAAGATATCCATAAATAGACGCATCATTCATAAAACGGACAACTTTTCGATCGATTAATCCAGTTGTATCTAATTTAACATTACCACAAACATGACTACGCATTCCGCTATCTTTCATTTCTTGCGAAAAAGTAATACCACTTCGGCCTACTCTTAACGACTCTAAAACTTCTTTGGTATTATTCCCAATGCTTGAAAGAATACCTAATCCTGTAATTACTACACGTTTCATCTAATGCTCTACTCCTAAGTTAACTGGCTTCATATGAAAAATTGGTCTGATTATAGCGTACACTTGTAAGCTGAACAATACCCCCAGATTGATTTTATTTGTTAAGTTAATAAATAAAATTGGCATGACAGGTCAATAAATCAATTAATATGATTATATTTACGTTCTATTAATAATATCTTTATTAAATCAGTCTTAATCGCGAGTTTATTGAACAAATATTTTTTAAATTCGATCTGATTATTAACTTGCTTATACCAATAAAATAACTATAATACTGTAAATATATACAGTTATTGGTGATGATTATGATTCAAGAGAAAATGATCTCAAAGCTTGAGATTTTAGCCGAATCTGCAAAATATGATATTTCATGTGCTTCAAGTGGTACTTCACGCAGTAATAAAAGTAAAGGTATTGGTAGTGCTTCTCGCTGTGGTATTTGCCATTCATTTACTGCTGATGGTCGATGCGTTTCGCTGTTAAAAATCATGTTAACTAATTATTGCATGTTTGACTGTGCTTATTGTATCAATCGCCAGAGTAATGATATTCCTCGTGCAGGATTTACGCCGAAAGAGTTAGCGGAACTGACGATTGAATTTTATCGTCGCAATTATATTGAAGGGCTGTTTTTAAGTTCGGGTATTGTCCGTAGTGCTGATCATACGATGGAAAAAATGATTCGTGTGGTCAAAATATTACGGCAAGAATATAACTTTAATGGTTATATCCATATGAAGGCGATTCCCGGTGCCAGCAATGAATTGATTCGTGAAGCAGGTTTACTTGTTGATCGAATGAGTGTCAATTTAGAGATCCCTACCGAGCGTAATTTAAAATTATTGGCGCCAGATAAAGATCATCAAACCATTTATCAACCAATGCGACATATCCAGCAAAATTTGCTGGAAAATATTGAAGATCGTAAAAAAATCAAATCAACACCAAAATTTGTTCCTGCTGGGCAAAGTACTCAGGTGATTATTGGTGCGACAGATGAAACCGATAATCAAATTTTACAGCTCACCGCCAAGCTATATAAGCGACCAAGTATGAAGCGGGTTTACTATTCGGGATTTATTCCTGTGAATAGTTATGATAAGCGATTACCGGTTTTGCAAGAAGTTCCAAGAGTAAGAGAAAATCGTTTATATCAGGCAGATTGGTTACTTCGTTTTTATGATTTTAGTGTCGATGAAATTGTAAATGATGAACATCCAGATCTTGATTTGACGGTTGATCCCAAATTATCTTGGGCGATTCGTAATCCGCAATTTTTTCCGGTTGATATCAATCGGGATAGTTACCAAAAAATCTTGCGCGTGCCAGGTATTGGCGTTAAATCAGCAAAATTAATTGTTATGGCAAGGCGACATCGCAAACTAAATAAAGAAGCGCTTAAACGTATTGGTGTGGTGTTAAAACGTGCACAGTTTTTTATTATTTGTCATGAAATGAATAGTTTCAAAGTATTGGATTCATCTGCTGAATATATACGCCTAAGTTTACAAGATACGCCTCGGCTTGAAGTAAAACAACAATCTATTCCACAACAACTGGTTATGGGATGGTAATTTATGCTGGCGTTTTATTATGATAAATCTTTTGAAGGGTTAATGTGCGCGGTATTTGATGCATTTAAACTAAAAAAAATGCCTGAATGTCTATTAGTTGAGGGTGCGGATATGCCACTTTTGGTTACCGATTTTCATCAAGTTGAGTATCGCAACAGTAAATATGAGCGTGTTTATACTGCACTGCAAAAAAAATTATCGCAGATTGCACTAAATCAACTCTTGTTTACTTGGCTTTCAGAATTACCTGAAAGTGATTTAATTATTTTTCGCTATATTTGTAAAGTATTTAAGTCAACCAATTCGATTGAAACTGATTTTGCTGATGCGGATGTGTTAGCTGTTTATGATATAGCTAAAAAGGTAAATAAAGAAAAACATCATATTCAGCAATTTGTTCGCTTTAATAGCATTCAAAATCCAGCGAACAGTCATGATAATAATGACAAAATTTATTTTGCGGTTATAGAGCCTATATATAACGCTTTACCGTTAACCACTCGATTTTTTAAAGATCGTTATGCCGATCAAAAATGGGCAATTTATGATGAAAAACGCCAATATGGTTATTTTTATGATTTAGATAAGATTGAGCAAATCTGGTTGAACGATAACGATCCTCTGATCATTAATAAGCAAATTAACCAAGATTATCTAACTGATGATGAAAAATTGTTTCAAACCATGTGGAATCGTTACTGTCAGGCCTTAACCATTAAGGAACGAATCAATCCAAGATTACAAAGGCAAAATATGCCTAGACGGTTCTGGCACCATTTACCCGAAATGCAAGGCAAATAAAAAACGCCGAATAAATCGGCGTTAATTAATGATAAATAGTAAAATTTATTGGGCATCAATTTCATCAATAATGCCGTTAATGCTTTGTTGGCGTTGTTGTTCTTTTTGCTCATCAACTTTACCGCCAGAAGCATTAAAGTCATTGCGCTGGAAGTAAGCATTACGCATAAAGTTGTATGGGTCATCACTATTTTTAATTAAATCTTCATACTCAATGGCCACAGCTCGAGCTTCAATGCCATCAAATACACCGCGAACCAGTGCCCATTGCCAATCGATCCAAACAAGTGGTGGATATAAAGTATCAACCAGATCACCACCTTCTTGACGAAGTGTTGCCGAACCATAGAAAGGTAATACAACATAAGGGCCATAAGGGACATCGTAATGACCTAATGTATCACCAAAACCACGTTTAGGTCCTTTTTGTAATTGAGGATCTGCTACACTTGCAACATCAAATAAACCGGCAACACCAAAAACGGTATTAATAAAGAATCTTGCTAAATGTTTACCGGCTTCATGCCCTTCACCTTGTAAAGCACTATTTACCATTGATGCTGGTTCAGAAAGGTTAGATGAAAAATTAACTACCCCTTTACGAACGGGTGTTGGTACATAATCTTTCCACACTACGGCAGCAGGGCGCAAAATATAAGGGTCAAGCGCATAGTAGTTAACATTAAACATGGTTTTATTAAAACCCGATAACGGGTCACTATAACTATTTGTTTCAGCCTTATAGGTCGCACAACCTGTCAACGCTAAAACCGAGAACATCATACCTATAATTTTTTTTCTCATAATGCTACCGAATACAAGTGATAAAATGTCGAATGTAAGGATTGTATCATGTTTGCTTAAAATAGAAAATTTTTCATTATTTGATTGATATTGCATTGATAAATTTATTAGAATAAACGCCTTTGATGACCTCATAGTTAAATGGATATAACAAGCCCCTCCTAAGGGCTAGTTGTAGGTTCGATTCCTACTGGGGTCAATTTTATTTTAAATTCAAACTAATAAAATTTATCAGTGATGCAGTAATCTCCTTAAAGTTTTACTACATCAATATTTTATTAAATACCTTTTTTAACCCGCTCCCATTCAGTTTTTAAAACATTTTGCGTGTTTTTTGTTAGTTGTTTTTGATAAGAATGTAATCTACTATCAAAATTAGATATTTCTGAACTATTTAGGCCATTTAATGGGAGAATTTCCTCTTCAAGATCAGCAAAAAATTCGATGGTTTTTTGACAAGAAGTTAGAATTTTGTTTGATTTATCTTAATTCGGATTTAGCATAAGTTGTAAAAGTTATGAATTAAAGATTATGCTTTTAGCGAAATTTTATATAGCAGTTGTGGTTTATTTTTTGGTTAGTAGCAATTTTTTTATTTTTCGATGGTTTTATAAGCAATTTAAAATATACCAATTAAAATTCCCACTATTTTACGATATTAATTACACTGTAATCTGTTGTGTTATTTAAAATCGATGAATTGGTTCATTACTATATTGTTGAAATTATACATAGAATAAACTATGCTTTTTTTATTTAAATCAGTAGATAATTAATAATTGTTTTGAACAATTATATTACTCTTTTGAGTATAAACAGTACAATTATCAGGAATGTCTTTGTTTATAAATGACATGGCTCCAATTTTGACATTATTCCCAATAGTTATTTCGCCACCTAATATGATAGAGTTTGTCCCAATATAAACGTTATCACCAATTATTATGTTTATTGGCTCATGTCCTATACCTATGGTTAC
The DNA here is from genome assembly GCF_016100545.1 of Gilliamella sp. W8128. Lineage (NCBI taxonomy): Bacteria > Pseudomonadati > Pseudomonadota > Gammaproteobacteria > Orbales > Orbaceae > Gilliamella > Gilliamella sp. W8128. Next base: position 289,842 of record NZ_JACFSE010000003.1, on the reverse strand, counting down.
ATTATGGTGAACAATAAAGTTTTCTCCTATAGTTACATTTTTATTGATAGTAATAGAATGTGGATGAACAATTGATAAATTTTTACCAATTTTAGTGCCTAACATTATATCAATACAGAACTGATTAATTAATTTCATCTGTATACGTTTTGCAATATCCTTCTGTTTTCTATTACCGTATAAATACATTTCGTTAATAAGTCGCCACCAAAATAGATATTTTTTTTGTAATGACCTTGTGCTTAAGTATGATTTTAATATTCTATAGATAGATATTTTTTTTCCACCAGTTAATTCGTTTAACCAACATTGTTTCAAATGCGTCAAATCATGATTAAGCAAAAAATGAATAATTTGTATGTATTTCATTGAAATAATCCTTTATTTTAACTGGTTTAATTCTAACATATTTAATTTATTAATCTTAAAAAACATTTGAGTCTAAAACCAAAAGAAGTTGTTAATATTAATTAGGCTCTAAATGATGAGATATAAAAAAATCAATTAATTTGATATTAACTTAATAAGTGTTAATATATAATAATAAGAAAAAATTTTATAACTAAATATATGAATATTAATTACTTTACTTTACTTTTTGTTGTTGTTAGTCCTTTTGTTTTTATGTCAATTATGTATTATTTTCTGCCGAAAAGAATTAAACATGTCTTGGTTGACGAAAAAAATAAATACCAAAATATTGATGGATTAAGAGGTATAGCCGCAATATGCGTAATGTTTGTTCATTCCTTGTTGTCATATCATTTTCTTCATTTCAAAACATGGTGGGATCAAGATACTTTATCTCAAACATTTGATAAATCAGTAAATCTTGATGTTGGTGCGACAATTTATTCCCTCGGTGGATTTGGTGTCTGTATTTTCTTTATGATTACCGGTTTTTTGTTTTATGATAAGCTTATCCGCTCTGAAGGACATATTAATATTAAAAACTTTTTTATAAAAAGATTTTTTAGAATTTCACCATTATATTATTTTGTAATTTTGTTGGTTTTTGTTTCCGCTTTAATTACTGGACCAGCTGAATTTTCAAGTCTTAAAAAATGTATCAAATCTTTTTTATCGTGGTTATGTTTTTATTTTGTAGACATAAAAACAATTTCTTCAATAGCTCCTGGTTCAGTACCTTTAGCTGGTGTTTTATGGACTTTAAAAATAGAGTGGATTTTTTATTTTTGTGTTCCGTTTCTAAGTTTATTTAATAGAAAAAAAATTGTTTCAATTGCATTTGTTTTGCTAGGGTTAGCGACTATTATTATCATAAATCAGTCTAAAATAATGGTATTAACTATTACTAATATCATACCTTTCTTTTTTGGGATGTTAGCCAGCTTAATTGCTAATAATTACTTAAAAATTAACAAAAAAATATTAGTTAACCACATAACCTCATTTATCATTTTATTAATAACAATGTTTTCTGTTTTTCTACATAATAAACCACTTGTTTATTGCTTATTATTAGGGTTGGTATTTATAGTTATTAGCAATGGCAATTCTGTTTTTGGACTATTAAAGACAAAAATCTTAATTTCACTTGGTACCATTAGCTATAGTATTTATTTAATTCATGGTTTGATTTTATTTTTAATAAATTTGGTATTTTTAAGAAATGGTAGCTATTTAGTCAATACATTAATAACAATATTTATAACATTATTGGTTAGTATATTTACGTTTTATTTTGTAGAAAGAACAGGTATTAATTTTGGTGGAAAAATAACTAAATCTAAAAAAAGTTGATCAATGAATCTTAGTTTCTGAAAGTCATTATGATAATCTGCATTTGGATTATCATATTTAGTTTTTTATTTGATAACTGATTTATGTAAACTTTAGTGATTTTTATTGTTACTCTATTTTTCAATAATTGTTATTTTGATTGATTATCGATTAATATTGTTTAGTGAAAATGATTAAGCGACGGCTCACATAAATTAGTTATTTTGATATTAAAATAACTAATTATTGACATAGGGTAATCCCGGTTTTACCTCAACAGTTTTTTTTAGGTGATTTAAATTTGTTGTAAGGCTTGTAGGATAAGACTTTGAATTGGTACGCCCGGGTGGACTCGAACCACTGACCCCCACCATGTCAAGGTGATGCTCTAACCAACTGAGCTACGGGCGTACATTTGAAACATGCAAATATTAGCTGGCAAATTGTTTTGTTTCAAGTAAAAAAAATCAAAATTAGTTGTTTTTTTAATCTTTTGCGTTTGTTTGTTGGAAAAACAGTCAATATTGTTAATCCAATAATATACAGATTCTTGTTTTTTGCCATTTTTACTCAACGATGTTATTTTTTGAAGAAATTCTATTTATTACGATTTGTAAATAAATGTAAATTCACGGTGGTTAGTTCATATCAAATTCGATATACTCCATAAAAATAGATAAGGTATTACTGGTTCAGGTTAGTATGTCATTTAGAGATCAGATTGAGGACGTGTTACACAATGTTTTTGGTTACAAATCGTTTAGAAATCAGCAAAGAGATATAATTGAATCAGTTATTGCCGGACGAGATTCATTAACCATTATTCCAACTGGTGGTGGCAAATCACTTTGTTACCAGATTCCGGCTGTATTATTGCCCGGTACCGCATTGGTTATTTCGCCACTTATTTCGTTAATGAAGGATCAAGTCGATCAATTATTAGTTAATGGGATTCCAGCCGCTTTTTTAAATGCAACTCAAGCTCCAGAAGAGCAACAAAATATTATTGAAAAATATTTAAATCATTCAATTAAATTATTATATATTTCACCTGAGCGACTGGCTGTGTCGTCCTTTTCTTCATTAATTACTGCTCATCCTCCTTCATTAATCGCTATTGATGAGGCGCATTGTATTTCACAATGGGGGCATGATTTTAGACCTGACTATCGTCAATTAAGCCATTTATCATTGCGTTTCCCTGAAGTGCCTATTATAGCGTTAACAGCAACTGCCGATAAATTGACTCAAGCTGATGTGATTAATCAACTTAATTTAATCGATCCTTTGGTGGTGGTACGTAGTTTTGATCGACCAAATATACGTTATACGGTAGTTGAAAAATTTAATCTTACTGAGCAAGTTGTCTCTTTTATTGAAACGCAAAAGGGGAATAGTGGTATTGTTTACTGTTCAAGTCGCTCCAAAGTTGAGGATATGACAACCAGACTTGCTAAAAGGGGGTTCTCTGTCGTTGCTTATCATGCTGGTTTAACCACTGCTGAACGTCAACAAGCACAGGAGAATTTTTTGAAAGATAATGTGCAAATTATTGTTGCAACCGTCGCTTTTGGTATGGGAATAAACAAACCTAATGTTCGCTTTGTAGTACATGCTGATTGCCCTAGAACGATTGAGGCATATTATCAAGAAACTGGTCGAGCTGGCCGGGATGGCGTTCCGGCAGAGGCACTTTTATTATTTAATAGTAAAGATCTAAATTGGTACCATCGACAAATCGCCGATAAACCAGAGAATAAACATAAGCAAGTTGAGCTACATAAGATACAAGCTATGGAGTCATTTGCCCAAAGTATGACTTGTCGGCGCACGGTATTACTTAACTATTTTGGCGAAAATAGAACCGAACCTTGCAACAACTGTGATATCTGTCTTTATCCTCCTGAGCATTATGATGGATTAATTGATGCACAAAAAATTCTTTCGTGTATATATCGAGTTGAGCAGCGTTATGGTGCTCAATATGTTGTCGATGTATTAAGAGGATCTTCGCGCTCGCAAATTAAAGAAAATGGCCATGACAAATTATCGGTTTATGGTATAGGTAAAGCGCATTCTTCTGACTATTGGCTTAGTGTAATTAGACAATTAATTTATTTGGGATATGTCAGTCAAAATATTTCTACCTTCACTACGTTACAATTGACCGAACAAGCACGTGCGATACTTAAAGGTCAAGTAGCCTTATCTTTAGCAAAACCACGTTTAGAAATCGTGAAGAAAAGTCGTTTAAATCGTTATGCTAGAGCGATTAATTTAACTACGATATTATCTTATGAAGAACGAATATTATTCAACAATCTTAAGCGGTTGCGCAAAGAAATTGCTGATATGGAAGATATTGCTCCTTATATTGTATTTAGTGATGCAACCTTGCTTGAAATGGTGCAAACTAAACCAGAAAGTAAGAAACAACTGATTAATGTTACCGGAGTTGGTAAAATTAAATTAGAAAAATATGGTAATCTTTTCTTAGACGAAATTAATGATTTTATGATAAAAAACTTATAACAATGTTTAAAATATTATTTATAATAGCTATTTTTTAAATCATTTTAATTATTTTTTATAATTTAATTTATTAAAAATGGAGTTTTTATGCCCACTATGAATGATATGCCACAGATGTTGGCATTAGTTTTATTGCTTATTATTTTATATCTAGGTGATGTTGTTTCAACACGGACTAAAGCTTGGATACCTTCAGTTTTTATTTGTGCTGTCCTGTTTTTATTAGGTTATTGGACATTCTTCCCAACTGATATTGTGGCTCGAGCAGGTATTCCAAATGTAGTAGCTGTTATGTTTATGTATTTATTGATTGTGAACATGGGAACTTTGTTATCAATAAATGAGTTGATACTACAATGGAAGACAATACTTATATCGCTTTCAGGGATTGTGGGTATTATTGTTGTTGCTATTATAGTGGGATATCTATTTTTTGACCTCAACACCATTATTGTCGCTATTCCACCATTAGTAGGTGGTATTGTTTCAGCCATTATTATGGCTAAAGGGGCAACTGATGCAGGATTACCAGATCTGGCTGTATTTGCAATTATAATCTATGTAATGCAAGGTTTTATTGGTTATCCATTAACTTCTATTATGCTGAAAAAAGAAGGTCGCCGAGTATTGAAAAAATATCATGAAGGGACTTGGGTCGTTGAAAAGGATGTTAGTACTATGGATAAACAAGCTGCAACTACCGATGAAAATCCGATGCCAGGTCTGTTTGCTAAAATTCCAGCAAGTTATAATTCTTCGTACTTTATCTTTTTACGTATTGCAATAGTGGGCTTTTTAGCTTACTCAGTATCGGAAGTATTGAAACCTGTCGTTAGTATTAGTCCATTTGTTTTATGTTTATTATTTGGTGTTGTTGCTGCTTCTTTAGGTTTTTTAGAACGTCACCCTTTAAAGAAAGCCGGTGGTTTTGGGCTTGCGGTTATGGGGTTAATGTTATTTATTTTTGATACTTTGAGCCGAGCAACGCCGGATATGTTAATTAGACTTATCACACCTTTAATTATTTTTATTCTTTCTGCTGTTGTTGGGATGTTTATTTTTTCGGTTATTGTTGGTAAATTTTTAAAAGTAAGTAAAGAAATGGCTTTTTCGATCGCTTTAACAGCACTATATGGATTCCCGGCCGATTATATTATCACTAACGAGGTTATTAATAATTTAACCAAAGATCCAAAAGAAAAAGAGGTATTAACTAGCCATATGTTACCACCGATGTTAATTGGAGGATTTATTTCAGTAACGATGGTATCGGTTGTGTTAGCTGGCATCATGGTTAATATGATTGTTGGTCCGTTAACGCCAATTAATTAGTTGGAAATTTAATTATCAGATTCAACTTGTAGATTTGTGCAAATATGTGCACTATTAAAAGAATACATATGAAATATATAAAAGGTAGTAACATGATTAATCAAACTATTAAAGATTCAATAAAACAGAACATTAACGACATGATTACGTTTCGTCGTGATTTACATCGCCATCCAGAATTACCGTGGGAAGAATTTAGAACCACTGATAGAATTGCTGAAGAACTTGATAAAATTGGTATTACTTATCGACGCACTAAGCCGACAGGTATTATTGCTGAGATCCAAGGCGGTAAACCAGGTAAAACGATTTTACTTAGGGCAGATATTGATGCTTTACCGGTTAAGGAATTAAGTACCAATATTGATTATCAATCCACTATTGATGGCAAAATGCATGCTTGTGGACATGATACTCATACCGCTATGCTGCTCACTGCTGCTAAAACGTTATATTCTATTAGGGAACAGTTAAAAGGTAATGTGCGATTAGTATTTCAGCCAGCTGAAGAAATTGCACAAGGGGCAAAAGGGATGATCGAACAAGGCGTACTTGAAGGTGTTGATAGCGCTTTTGGTATGCATATATGGTCACAAATGCCAGTAGGTAAAGTATCTTGTGTTGTTGGTTCAAGCTTTGCTTCAGCAGATCTATTAACGGTTAAATTTAAAGGTCGTGGTGGTCATGGTTCAATGCCACATGATACTGTGGATGCGGTTATGGTTGCATCTGCATTTGTTATGAATGTTCAATCAATTGTTTCTCGTGAAATATCGCCTCTCGATCCTGCGGTTGTGACTATAGGTCGAATGGATGTGGGTACGCGTTTTAACGTAATTGCTGAAAATGCGGTATTAGAAGGTACTGTGAGATGTTTTAATGTTGCAGTGCGTGAAAAAATTGAAGCTGCAATTAGACGTTATGCCAACCAAGTAGCAGCTATGTATAGAGCGACCGCTGAAGTCGAGTATATCTATGGGACCTTACCAGTTATAAACGATAAAGAAAGCGCACTATTAGCACAAAAAGTCATTGTTGAATCATTTGGTGAAGATGCATTGTATTTTGAAGCACCAACTACCGGTGGTGAAGATTTTAGTTATTATACTGAAAACATTCCTGGTGCTTTTGCTTTAGTTGGATCTGGTAATCCTGAAAAAGATACTCAATGGCCACATCACCATGGCTGTTTTAATGTTGACGAAGATGGTATGGCGTTAGGTGCAGAATTTTATGCACAATATGCATGGGCCTATTTAAATCAAGATTAGCCATTCATAATTAATCATCAATTGATTATTTTCTTTACTTATCAACCTTCGATTTACTGTTTGAAGGTTGATAAATCATTTTTCAATAAATTAACTCCCCAAAACAGCCTAATAATTTGAAAATTTGTGCAAAGGGGATTTTTATTGCTTAAAAATCTCACCTAATATCGAATCGGTTATCGGCATCTTAAAGACTAAATTGACACTTTATGGTATGATTAGCAAAATTTATTAGTAAAAGTAATGGTGATTATGAGTTATCAAGTCTTAGCACGTAAGTGGCGACCAAAATCATTTTCTGAAGTAGTAGGGCAACAGCATGTTTTAAAAATTTTATCTAATGCTCTTTCTCTTGGTCGAGTACATCACGCTTATCTGTTCTCTGGTACTCGAGGTGTAGGTAAAACTTCGATTGCTCGATTGTTAGCCAAAGGCTTAAATTGTGAAAGTGGTATAACGGCAACGCCTTGTGGTGTTTGTGATAATTGTCGTGAGATTGAACAGGGTCGTTTTGTTGACTTACTCGAAATTGATGCTGCCTCACGTACTAAAGTCGAAGATACTCGGGAAATTTTAGATAATATTCAATATTTGCCAAGCAAAGGTCGTTTTAAAGTTTACTTAATCGATGAAGTACATATGCTCTCTCGTAGTAGCTTCAATGCTTTATTAAAAACATTGGAAGAGCCACCAGAACACGTTAAGTTTTTATTAGCAACAACAGATCCGCAAAAATTACCTATCACTATTTTATCTCGCTGTCTGCATCTGCACTTAAATGTGCTTGATACATCATTAATTGCTGAGCAACTAAAACATATTTTGCAATTAGAACAAATTGAAAGTGAACCGCGAGCAATACAGCTGTTAGCTAAAGCAGCAAATGGTAGTATGCGCGATGCATTAAGTTTAACCGATCAAGCAATAGCGCTTGGTAATGGTAAAATTGATGCTGCGTCAGTAGCCTCCATGCTTGGTACTTTAGATAAAGCAATTCCTTTTTCATTAATTAATGCTCTTTATCAAAATGATGGTAATACTTTGATGCAACAGATTGAAGCGGCTGCTTTGCAAGGTGCAGATTGGGATAATTTATTAGCCGAATCTATTGCTTTGTTACATCAAATTGCCTTATTACAAGTTGTGCCGACAGCATTGGGTGATTATACAGATAATGAAGAACAGTTACGCTTCTTAGCTCAATATATGGCGCCTAATGATGTGCAACTGTTTTATCAAATTTTATTAATGGGTCGGAAAGAACTTGCTTTTGCACCAGATAAAAAAATGGGTGTTGAAATGAGTTTTTTACGCGCCTTAGCATTTATGCCTAAAAATGTCGATGCGATTATGCCACCAGCTGCAACAGCGACTACACCGACTACACCGACAAAAAAAGTTGAATCGCCTATTAGAACACAACCAGCTCAGGTTGTGACGACTTCATCACAAAACGCAAATGAGGCAGCGCCTATACAGCAAACTGTTAAGTCAGCTATTGAGAATCAGCAATTAAATGACAGTACAATAGTAAGACCAGCTACTAGTGATGAAAATACTGTTTCACAACCAGAAATATCACTTCCTGATGATGCATCATCAATCACTAAAAATATTTTAGAGATGCGAATGCAGTTAATGAAAGAGGAACAAAAGCCAAAAAAGCCTGAATTGGTTGATTATCATCAACCATCTAATTCTTTAATTAACAGTAAACGGGATGACGTTCAGCAGCTTGCCAATCTAGGTAATGATAGTGAAAAAAATGATGAGGAAGTGGAACAAGAAGAGATAACTGCTGAAAATTATCAATGGCAGGCTTGTGGCATAGTTGAAACAAAAAATGAACCAGCACTTGATGCAAAAACATTATGCGATTCTTTCAAAGTTGATAAAACGCCAGAAATGGTTAAAAAATTAATTGTCGAAATGGCTGAAAAAGACGCTTGGTGTGCTGAAATTGAACAATTAGAACTTGCGCCATTAATTAAACAAATTGCGATTAATTCCTACCCTGAATTAATTGATGATAATCATATTATTTTGCATACGCGTTCGGCTGTGGAGCATCTAGCTAAATCGTCAGCAAATTGTATTAAGTTGCGAACTGCGCTGTCAAATTATCGTCAAAAAACACTCAATCTAGAGGTGGTGATTGATGATAATAAGGCTAATAAGACGCCGTTAGAAATGCGTGAGGATTTATATCAACAAAAGCTTGAACAAGCTAAATTGACGATTCATCAAGATCCTAAAGTTGAGACGATTTGTCAATATTTTGATGCCAAGATTGATGAATCGAGTATTCGTCCTGTATAATTACAGAATAAATGTTTTTTAATGAGGAATAATTATGTTTCCAGGTGGAAAAGGCGGTTTGGGTAATTTGATGAAACAAGCCCAACAAATGCAAGCAAAAATGCAGCAAGCTCAGGAAGAAATTGCTAAATTAGAAGTTACCGGTGAGTCAGGTGCTGGTATCGTTAAAGTAACTGTAAATGGTGCGCATAGTTGTAAACGTGTGGAAATTGATCCATCTTTATTAACTGAAGATGATAAAGAAATGTTAGAAGATTTGATTGCGGCTGCTTACAATGATGCAACTCGTCGTTTAGAAGAAGCGCAAAAAGAAAGAATGGCTCAAGTAACTGGCGGCATGCAATTACCTCCAGGCTTTAAAATGCCATTTTAAGTTGAAAAATTAATCAGATATCGTCTTATACGTTTTGCCGACTAAGTCGGCAAAATTTCTTTTTATCTCCTGTCTATTTATACAGTTTTTCTTTATTAATTTTTTCCTATCAGGTAAACTAACTGATAATTACATTCAATTCACTTTCAATGTTGATTATATCAATTTGATTAATCTAGAATCTTAAATATTGTTTAATTTAGGGTTATTTTAAGCAAACTTATTCAATCAACATTAAATTTATTAAGGATATATTGTGATAGGTCGTTTACGTGGAATCATTATTGAAAAACAACCACCTAAAGTATTAATTGAAGTTGGTGGTGTTGGCTATGAAGTTTTTATGCCAATGACCTGTTTTTATGAGTTACCCGACAATGGCAAAGAAGTGATTGTGTTAACTCATTTTGCTGTTCGGGAAGATGCTCAAGTGCTTTATGGTTTTAATCATGAACAAGAACGAGAGTTATTTCGTGAATTAATTAAAGTTAATGGTGTTGGCCCAAAATTAGCTCTGGCGATTTTATCTGGGATGTCAGCAGCACAATTTATTAATGCTGTTGAACAAGGTGAAATTAAAACATTGGTCAAATTACCGGGGGTAGGGACTAAAACCGCTGAACGATTAATTGTTGAAATGAAAGATCGTGTTAAACGCTTTGGTGAAGAACTATCAAATGTTAACCCCGCTATTGATATTGGTGATATTAAAAAATCATCCAACCAAATTGAAAGTGAAGCAGTTTCAGCGCTTATTGCTCTGGGTTATAAACCACAAGAAGCCAGCCGTATTATTAGTAAAGTCATTAAACCAGAAATGGATTGTGAAATGCTAATACGTGAAGCATTAAAGTCAGTATTGTAAAGTAGGTATTGATAATGATTGAAGCGGATCGTTTAATTGCTCCACAGGCACAAAAAGAAGAAGAGTCTTTAGATCGAGCCATTCGTCCTAAGTATTTGGATGAATATATTGGCCAACCTCAAGTTCGTGAGCAGATGAAAATTTTTATTCAAGCTGCTAAACAGCGTAGTGACGCACTTGATCATGTTTTAATATTTGGTCCTCCAGGTCTAGGTAAAACTACATTGGCAAATATTGTTGCTAATGAAATGAATGTTAATTTACGTACCACATCAGGACCAGTATTGGAAAAAGCGGGTGATTTAGCTGCTATGCTAACCAATTTAGAACCTAATGATGTGCTATTTATTGATGAAATTCATCGATTATCGCCAGTTGTTGAAGAAATCTTATATCCAGCAATGGAAGATTATCAACTTGATATTATGATTGGTGAAGGGCCAGCAGCACGTTCAATTAAAATAGATCTGCCTCCTTTTACCCTTATTGGCGCAACGACTCGAGCTGGTTCATTAACATCACCATTACGTGATCGTTTTGGTATTGTGCAACGGCTTGAGTTTTATCGTGTAGAAGATTTGGAATATATTGTTAGCCGTAGTGCAAAATTTTTAGGTATGGACCTTTCTAAAGAAGGGGCTTACTTAATTGCTAAACGATCTCGAGGTACGCCACGGATTGCTAACCGTTTATTACGACGAGTTAGGGATTATGCTGATGTCAAATCTAAAGGCGTTATTGATGAACGAATTGCCACTCAAGCATTAGATATGTTAGATGTAGATAATGAAGGCTTTGATTATATGGATCGTAAGTTACTTCTGGCTATTATCGAGAAATTTATGGGTGGGCCAGTAGGTTTAGATAATATTGCAGCTGCAATAGGTGAAGAGCGTGAAACCATTGAAGATGTGTTAGAACCATTTTTGATTCAACAAGGTTATATCCAAAGAACGCCGAGAGGCAGAATTGCCACACCTCATGCTTATCGACATTTTGGTATTGTTCAAGATGATTAACTAGACCAGCTGACTTTCAGTTTAAATTGCCGAATATTTGATAAAACACCGCCGATTGGCGGTGTTTTGCTTTTGTAGTATAAATTAACCGAGTTCTTTTTCGGTGAAAATCCCACTAAATAGATCAGTACTAAGATAACGTTCACCTGAAGATGGTAAGATAACCACGATGGTTTTATTAGCATTTTCTGGTAGTCGCGCCAAGCGGTCGGCGGCAAATACGGCCGCACCAGAAGAAATTCCTGCTAAAATACCTTCTTTTTCCATTATTATACGCGCAGTATCGATAGCATCTTCATTGCTTACTTTTTCGACCAAATCAATCAAACTTAAATCTAAATTATCAGGAATGAATCCTGCACCAATACCTTGTATTTTATGTGGTCCTGGTTTGATTGGCTCACCCGCAAGGGCTTGGCTAATAACAGGTGAGGTACTTGGTTCAACCGCTACTGCAGTGATGTTTTTACCTTGTGTTTTTTTAATGTACTTAGTTACACCAGTAAAAGTCCCACCAGTGCCGACCCCAGCAACAAAAATATCGACTTGTCCATCTGTGTCAAGCCAGATTTCTGGTCCGGTAGTTTTTTCATGAATTTCTGGATTAGCAGCATTACTGAATTGTTGCAGCATAATATTGTGTTTAGGATTACTAGCAACAATCTCTTCCGCTTTTTCGATTGCGCCTTTCATTCCTTTAGCTGCATCGGTTAGCACGAGATTAGCACCTAAAGCTTTTAGAAGTTTACGACGTTCAATGCTCATGCTTTCAGGCATGGTTAAAGTTAATTTATATCCACGAGCAGCTGCAACCGCAGCAAGTGCGATACCGGTATTACCACTAGTTGGCTCGATAAGTTCAACATCAGGGTTTAATAAACCACGTTTCTCAGCATCCCAAATCATATTTGATGCAATGCGACACTTAATACTGAAACTAGGGTTACGAGATTCTACTTTGGCTAATATATTTCCTCGTCCGAAATGTTTTAAGCGAACTAAAGGCGTATGGCCAATGGTCTGTGAATTATCATCAAATATTTTACTCATGTTTGAATCCTTTTTTATTGCCTAATGATAAATAGTATCACTTTGTTAATATTAATATCATTATAAATATAACTATAAAAGATGAAACTAATTAATAATTATAACAATATGCATTTTGGGAATAAGCAATAGATTAAAAGAGCAAATGCTTGAACATTATCATGATGAAAAACGGATTAGCTTAAATTGGCAGATATATCTATCGCCAAATTACAGTAAGTCTACTAAATTTATGTTGTACAGATAAAAAAGAGAATATAGAAAAAGGAATATTTTAAGCGCAATACATTGATAAAAATAATTCAACTTAATCGAAGACCTCATTTTCCATATCTAACTCAATTTTTTTAATCGCTTGTTCACAACGATATATTCGATTATCTAATGCTGCTATTTTTGTATAATCAATAGCCTCAGGTGATAGTTCTAATTCGTATTTCATCTCTTGCAATCGACGTAGATAATCTAAATGTCTGGAATGTTTTTCCGCAACGGTTTCTTTAATCACGTAACTGGTTGGTTGCTTACGTAAATGCACAGTAGCAAGCTCTCGACTTAGTGCAGTGATTTGGTCAATAAGTTTTTCTGATAAAAATTCAATCTGACTTAGTTTTTCGGTTAAAGCGGCATCACAGAGGGATTGATAAGTAAGCTTTATCTTATCGATATAAAATTGAAAATCGACTTCAATCTTACTGCTATTAAACAGATGTTCATCAAAATAGTGTTCTTGATAAGCCGGTTGATCAGCTAGATTGATCTGTTGCTCAAGTTGATTGATCTGCTCTTTTAATTTTTCCAAAAAGTTCTGCATAAATATATCTTCATTGTTGGTTAGATGTATCATCATCTTGTCCAAAATAATTGCCTAAATGAATTTTAGATAGATTCATCAATTTCATTAATGCTTCAAACGTTAATTTTTCATTAGGATTGCGATTTGGACTGATTACTTTTTTTTCGATTAGTTGTAATTTAATACGGTTATAATCATCAACCAAATTTAGTGGTAATGGTGATTGAGCTCGATAGCCTAACCATAATATTCCTTGAATGGGTAAGCTCAAGGCAAATAAAATGGTAACAATAGTTACCGCTAATTGTGCCGGCAAATAATATTGCCAAACAATTAGGCCAATAATAATGGGTGGTAAGATTTTTTTCGTGGTTTTTATGTGGTTAATAATTTTTAGTTCCGGAAATGAATATGAAAGCGCCTTATCTTTGGGGCAAAGATCCATATATGTTTGACCTGCCTTAAATTTTTTAACTAAATTCATCTGATTTGGATTCCTCGACATTCACATTTTAATGTCTTAAAATAGTGTCATTCAAATTGGGGGCTCTCTTTATTTTATCTTAAAAACTAAGATATCAGAAGTCGCCTTGTATATCACATTGATTATTTAATCATGTGTAGAGTTACCAATTTTGATTGGTATATATCTTTTTATTCAATTTATAGGAATTACTATGTCATCAAGTAATAACGCTCTTGTTCTGAATTGTGGAAGTTCATCTTTAAAATTTGCAATCATAAACCCTGAAAATGGTGATGAATTTTTATCTGGCTTAGCTGAATGTTTTCACCTTCCTGATGCTCGTATTAAATGGAAATTAGATGGTGAAAAGAAAGAAGCTTCTTTAGGTGCTGGTGCAGCGCATAGCGAAGCAATTAGATTTATTGTAAACAGTATTTTTCCACAAAAACCAGAATTATTAGATAGTATCAAATCAATTGGGCACCGTATTGTTCATGGTGGTGAGAAATATACCCAATCAGTTGTAATTGATGATTCAGTATTAAAAGGGATTGAAGAAGCAGCAGCTTTCGCACCTTTACATAATCCAGCTCATTTAATTGGTATTCGTGAAGCTTATGTTGCTTTTCCTCATTTAAAAGATAAAAACGTCGCAGTATTTGATACCGCATTCCATACTACAATGCCTAAAGAAGCATATTTATATGCAATTCCTAATGAATTATATACTAAACATGGTATTCGTCGTTATGGAGCTCATGGTACAAGTCACTATTATGTTAGCCGTGAAGCTGCTAAATTATTAAATAAACCTGTAGAAGAAACTAACGTGATTACTTGTCACTTAGGTAATGGTGCCTCTATTACTGCAGTTAAAAATGGTAAATGTGTTGAAACTTCAATGGGATTAACGCCACTTGAAGGTCTAGTTATGGGTACTCGTAGTGGTGATATTGATCCGGCTATTATGTTCTTCTTACATGACAACTTAAAAATGTCTGTTGCTGACATTAACAATTTATTAAACAAAAAATCTGGTTTACTAGGTTTAACAGGGGTTAGCAGTGACTGTCGTTATGTAACCGAAAATTACGATAAAGATGAAAATGCAAAAAATGCCTTAGATGTTTTTGTTCATCGTTTAGTAAAATACATTGGTGGTTATGCAATGTTATTAGACGGTCGTCTAGATGCAATCGTATTTACTGGCGGTATCGGCGAAAATTCTGAAGAAGTTCGTCGTATGACTTTACAAAAATTAAGCTTACTTGGTTTTGAACTTGATCAAGAACGCAACTTAGCGGCTCGTTTTGGTAAAGGTGGTAAAATTACTAAAGATGGTTCAGCAATCGCGATGGTAATTCCAACCAATGAAGAACTTGTCATTGCTCAAGATGCTGCACGTTTAACAGCTTAAAAGCTTTTAAAACCGCCTACAAGGCGGTTTGTTTTTTGGATTTAATAAAAGAATTAAGAGGAAACAAATTATGTCTCGTACCATTATGCTGATTCCAACAGGTACCAATGTTGGTTTAACAGGTGTAAGTCTAGGTGTTATTCGAGCAATGGAGCGTCAAGGTATTAATTTAAATGTATTTAAACCTGTTGCGCAACCAAGAGCAGGTGGCGATGCCCCTGATAATACAACTACTTTAGTTAGCTCAAACACATCCATTCCTACTTTAAAACCGTTAAAAATGAGTCATGTTGAGAACCTATTAGGTTTAAATCAACAAGATGTATTAATGGAAGAAATTGTCGCTCTGTATGCTGAAAATACCAAAGGTGCTGATGTTGTTTTAGTTGAAGGTATTGTACCGACAACTGATTATCCATTTGCTAATGAGTTAAATAATAACATTGCTAAAACACTTGGCGCTGAAATTATTTTTGTTGTAAATATGGGTAAAGATAATCCTGAACAGCTAAAAGATCGTATTGAGATTGCCCGTTCTAATTTTGGTGGCATTAAAAATGATAAGATCATTGGTGTCATTGTTAATAAAGTCAATGCTCCTGTTGAAGAGCAAAATCTTGCCCGTCCTGATGTGGCCGAAATTTATCATACGCCAAAATTTGATAATAAAAAAATCACTATTAAGGATTTAAGCGAGCATAGTCCATTACCAGTCCTTGGCTGTATTCCTTGGAATATCGATTTAAGTGCCTGTCGAGCAATCGATATTGCTAAACATTTTGACGCAAAAATTATTAATGAAGGTGCAATTAAAAATCGTCGAATTAAACACGTTTCTTTCTGTTCTCGTAGCGTCCAAAATATCATCAATCACCTGCAACCAAATGCGCTTTTAGTAACTTCAGCCGACCGCGCTGATGTATTGGTTACTATTAGTTTAGCAGCGATGAACGGTGTTGCCATTGGTGGGGTACTGTTAACTGGTGGTTACGAGATTGATGACAAAGTGTATAAGTTATGTCAACCAGCATTTGATACTGGTTTACCGGTATTTACGGTTAAAACAAATACATTCCAAACTTCAATTAACTTACAACAATTTAATCTAGAAATCCCAGTTGATGACAAAGAGCGTATGGATAATACTCAAAACTTTGTTGCTGACCATATTGATGCAAATTGGATTAAATCATTAAATGAAGTTGTAAATTCTGCACGACGTTTATCTCCTCCTGCATTCCGTTATCAATTAACTGAACTTGCTCGTAATGCGAAAAAAGTGGTGGTATTACCAGAAGGCGACGAGCCAAGAACCATCAAAGCTGCTGCAATTTGTGCCGAGCGTAACATTGCAAAATGTGTGCTGATTGGTAATCCAGATGAAGTTCGTAAAGTGGCTGCATCGCAAGGTGTTACCTTAGGCGCTGGTGTTGAAATTGTTGATCCAGATAGTATTCGTGAAAAATATGTACCACGTTTAGTTGAATTGCGTAAAAACAAAGGTATGACTGAAGTCATTGCTCGTGAGCAATTAGCGGATAATGTAGTACTTGGTACAATGATGCTTGAAGCAAACGAAGTTGATGGTTTAGTTTCAGGTGCGGTACACACTACAGCTAATACAATTCGTCCACCATTACAATTAATCAAAACTGCACCAGGAAGCTCACTTGTATCATCAGTGTTCTTTATGTTGATGCCAGACCAAGTGTATATCTACGGTGACTGCGCGATTAATCCAGATCCGAATGCACAAGAACTTGCGGAAATCGCTATTCAATCTGCTGATACCGCTATTGCCTTCGGTATTGAACCACGCGTTGCAATGATCTCTTACTCAACCGGTAGTTCTGGTCAAGGTGCCGATGTTGAGAAAGTGAAAGAAGCTACTCGTATAGCACAAGAAAAACGCCCTGATCTAATGATCGATGGTCCATTACAATATGATGCTGCCGTTATGCCTGATGTGGCAAAATCTAAAGCACCTAATTCACAAGTAGCTGGTAAAGCAACAGTATTTATCTTCCCTGATTTAAATACTGGTAACACCACTTACAAAGCGGTACAACGTTCAGCGGATCTAGTCTCAATTGGTCCTATGTTACAAGGTATGCGTAAACCTGTGAACGATTTATCACGTGGCGCTTTAGTTGACGACATTGTTTATACTATTGCACTAACTGCTATTCAATCTGCTCAAGAACAAAATGCTAGCAAATAGTTAAAATCTATGTTTTAATTTATGAGAGGTTTTTCTATAACCTCTCAATTTTCCTGTCTCACCAGTCTTATCATTGTTATAAATGGCAAAATTAGTTAAGGATGATGTAAGTTTTACATTGTTTAATGCTGTTTTTTGATCTTATTCTCATAATTATTGAATAGTTTTTGGTTAATATTTAAATAATTTTTTTATTTTTGACCTATATTTCTTTAATTGAATCATTTGGTTACATTTGCTGTTATGCCTTACCTCTTTAATTATTTAATTAAAAAAATGACGGTTTTACGTCTCTATTTCTACGTTAAAAAATTAGGTTTTATTTTTTCAAATAGATCAATTTCTCATTAATTTTATAAAAAGGTAGAACGAAATGAACTGTCTTAATCATGACTCCATCAGAGTTATTGCGCCAAATATATATCATGACACCTCTTGGAATGAGGCAGAAGTATTAGGTGCTATGGTTTGGTTGTGGAACAGAAACTCATATTACCGAAATGCTGCCATAAACTCGGCGGTGGAAACATTACTACCTATCATTCAGTCTAAAAATTTCATTTTACTCATTAAAAATAACCGACCATTGGGTTATCTCAATTGGGCTTATTTGAACTCAGAAGAAGAATATAACTACTTAAATAAAAAAGATAATTATGTGAATTTTGTTCAATGCAATACCAAAGATGATAGCAAAAATTTATGGATTTTATCTTTTTTTTGTCCATTTGGATTGAATGAATCTCTCTTAATGAAATCAATATGTAAAAAAGTCCTAAAAAATAATCTCTGCTTTTTTGGTTATCACAAATCGAAAACAAACACTGTTGTAAAAAAAGTTCAATGTTAGAGTCTATAAGGATTAAATTATGAATCGAATATACCAAACTAAATATAATTTTATTACTGGTACTAGCATAGTTTGTTCTGAATTGACACGACGTGTTAGTAAAGTAATGATAACGGTTTCAATTTTATCTGCCTCCGCCTCATCTTTTGCTTTAGATTGTACACCGAGTGCTGATGGATCTTATTTAGTCGGTCAAAATAGCCCTAGTTGCAATAATATAAATTCGGCAACTGTAACACAAACAGGTAATGCAAGTTTCTATATTTTAACAAGGAGTAAATTACATGAACAACTTAATGTTGGTGATACAACCCTTACTGCAAATGTCAGAGGCGATTATACCGGTTTAGGTAACCAATATACTTATGGTGTTTACGGTAGTTCAATTAATGCTGGTAATTTGAATTTTACTATTAATAATAATGGTAATGTGGTGGGTTTGATTACCTACAACAACGTAGATATAACTGCTAAAGATGTTGCATTAAATATAACTGATAATTATACCCGTGGTCAAAATTCTAGTGGTACGGTTCAAGCTTATGGAATATTAGCTGGCTCTTCTATCAATTCAGATGAAGGAAACGCCTATAATGGTAAATATAGCACAATTACAGTCGATAAATTGACAATCAATCAAACAACATCAGGAGGTAAAACTTCACCGTTATTAAATAATGGTATTCGCGCTATTCAAGGTGCATATACTAATAGCGGCGATGGTTCAACCGGCCGAGTTATTGTTAATGATGATTTGGATATGACGTTGACAGGTAATCGTGCTGTAGGTATTTATGTATCTGGTAATGCAACCAATTATAATGGAGCCAACGAAACAGGTTCTAGTGGTCAATTGACACCAATAGTGATTTTAAAAGGAGCTAAGAATAGTATTGTTTTGAATAAAGGTAGTGATAGCTCATCAATAGATTGGGATAGTAGTGGTATTAAATTAGGTAAGGCACGTAATATGGGTGAAGGGCCTGGTATTTTAGAATCTCACGGCGAACTCACCATTGATACGACTAATGCTTTAAATGGTTCTGGTATCAAAATGATACGAAATTCTTTATTGAAAGCTGATTATGATACTAGTTCGACAATTATTAAAACCAATGGTTATGCACTTGAAATAGGTACCCATGATGATACTAATTCAAATGGCGAGTTTGAACAAGCTGCCTCACATAATGTTAGTGCTAGTTTTAAAAATGCCATATTTACTACTAATGGTACCAGTGCTGATCCAGCTATTAGTGGTTCTGTAGGTCGTAAAGATTTAATATTTGTCGATCAAGGGCAAGTCAATACCGTTTTATCATTTAGTGGTGATAAAACAGATCTTACGGCAAATGATTCTGGTTATATTATTAATGTGAGTGGTAATTATACCGCTTCTGGATATCAATTCTTTTCTAACACTTATGATCAAGCTGGTGATGAACAGGGCCATGATGCCTATCTAGCGTCATCGGTAACTTTTAATGCTTCTGATAAGGGTAGTATGACTGGGTTAGTTTATAAAGGTTTGGTTAAAACAGAAGAGGGTGAAGTATTAGATACCGATAAAACACCATCACTTAATTTAAACTTAAAAAATGGTTTTACTTGGAATTTGAAAGCAAATGGTACTAATAAAACCGCATTATTTGATAATTTGACCTTAGCAAATGGTGCAGTACTTAATGCGGCATTTGATAATGCCGGCGGCAATGAATTTGTTTTACAAGGTAATGTTATCAATGATGGTGGCATTATCAGTATGGATAACCGTTCTCATGGAGAATATAATGATATTTTAACCATTCAAGGTAACTATTTTGCATCCAATAATGCGATAGTTAAGATGAATACATTATGGAATAATGTAAGTGATAGTTATGCAAACAATTCGCAATCAGATTTACTGAAAATTACTGGTGATGTTAAAGGTTTGACCAAAATCATACCAGTTGATACCAATGGCGATGAAAATGTTATTGATGGCAATATACATCAAGTTGCTACAGTATTGAATAGTACACCGATTATTAAAATAGAAAAATCAACCACCGTAAACAATTTTATTGGCGATGCTCAAACCAAAGGTGCGACTGAAATTCAATTAGCAAAACGCCAAACAGCTAATGGTGATGAATACTATTGGACTATGGATGCTGCTAAGCAAACAACACCATCATCATCACTAGTCCCTCCGGCGCCACCAAAAAAAGTGATTTATTCACATGCAGTGGCCGGATATGTTTCAATGCCACGAGTAAACCAAGAGCAAGGTCTATTAAGTGTTGGTACTTTGCATGAACGTAGAGGTAGCTATACCAATTTTAATTTAGCAAAATGTAGTACCTGTGATAACTATCTAAGTGAAACATGGGGGAGAATATTAGGAAAACATCTAAAATTAGATGGGAAAAAACGGCTGAATTTAGATACTGATGTCTATGGACTACAACTTGGTCATGATCTGGTAAATAATTTATTTGCCGATGGTAGCCACAATTATATCGGTGCCTATTTTTCATATACTAAAGCCAATACCGATTTTTCCGATAAATATCGTGCAGTTAATGGTTTAATTGCTCATAACAAAAAAACAGGTAAAGGTAACTCGGAAGCATTTAACCTTGGATTAACTAATACTTATTTTTCAGTTGATAATAGTTACATCGATTTAGTAGGCCAATTCTCGGCATTACGAAACAAATACGATGCGCATAAAAGCACTAGTTCAATTCACCAAAATGGCTTTGGTGTAGCGGTTTCCGCAGAAGCTGGATCTGCTTTTAATTTTGGCCAAAATGATATTAAGCAAAGCGATTGGTCAATAGAACCACAAATGCAACTTGTCTATCAGTATATTAATTTGGATAACTTTAAGGATAAATATCGAAGTGTGGATCAAAATAACCAAAAATTACTTCGTGGCCGCATTGGTGTTCGATTGGCTTACAATGATCAGGTTCAATCGGAACAAAGATCTTCTCTTTATACTATAGCCAATGTTTGGCACGATTTTATTAAACCAAGTAGTATTGAAGTGGGTAGAGACCGTTTAAGTGAAAAATATAACAGTAGTTGGGGGGAAATTGGTTTAGGCGCAAAAACACCAATAGTTAAAGATACCTATTTATATGGTGATGCGCGCTTCGAACATAATTTCAGTAGTGCTAAACATCAAGGTTATCAGGGTAATATTGGTGTTGAGCACAAATGGTAGTATCAATGGTAATACATAAAGTTGCTTAGTTTTATCTACTAATATATACATAGTAATTTGCTTTATAGTTACTATGTATATATTTTTTTATTCTTCATAAACTATTTTGAAAAATTTCCCACAACTATTACTTCAAGTGCCTATAGAATTATTTCCATTACGCAGTTCATTTCTCTAAGCAAGTTATCGATCTATTAATACATAGACACAATATACAAAAAAAATACTGCTAGGCTATTTAAGCATAATGATTAGATGATACAATAGCCACCAATTTTTATATTAGCCCATATTTTAGGAATTAAGATTGATGAATAAAGACATCCACCAGCAGCGCATATTGATTTTGGATTTTGGCTCACAAGTAACGCAATTAATTGCTCGACGAGTTCGTGAAATCGGTGTTTATTGTGAACTTTGGCCATGGGATGTTTCGGAAGAAAAAATCAAACAATTTAATCCTAAAGGTATTATTTTATCGGGTGGTCCGGAAAGTACCACCGAGCAAAATAGCCCTCGTGCACCTGAATATGTGTTTAAAGCAGGAGTGCCGGTATTAGGTATTTGCTATGGTATGCAAACAATGGCGATCCAGTTAGGTAAGGGCGGGGTCGTTACTGCATCTAATCAACGTGAATTTGGTTATGCTAAAGTAGATATTGTTGCAAAATCAAAATTAACAGACGGAATTTTAGATAGCATTAATGATCAAGGTATTAATCAACTTGATGTTTGGATGAGTCATGGTGATAAAGTCACTTCACTACCAGACTCGTTTACGGTAATAGGCCAAACAGAAACCTGTCCATTTGCCATTATGGCAAATGATGAAAAACAATTTTATGGCGTACAGTTTCATCCTGAAGTTACTCATACCGTTAAAGGATTTGAATTATTACAACGCTTTGTTATCGATATTTGTCATTGTGAAAAATTGTGGACACCATCTTCTATTATCACTGATGCGGTGGCGCGCATCAAAGAGAAGGTGGGTAAGGATAAAGTATTATTAGGTCTATCTGGCGGTGTTGACTCTTCGGTTACTGCACTATTATTACATCAAGCAATCGGCGATCAGTTAACCTGTGTTTTTGTGGATCATGGTTTATTACGTTTAAATGAAGCACAGCAAGTGATGGACATGTTTGGTGATAAATTTGGTTTAAATATTATCGCTGTTAATGCTGAAGATCGTTTTATGACGGCACTAAAAGGTGAAGCAGATCCGGAAGCTAAACGTAAAATCATCGGTCGTGAATTTGTTGCTGTTTTTGATGAAGAAGCAGCAAAACTTAAAGATGTAAAATGGCTTGCTCAAGGGACTATTTATCCCGATGTTATTGAATCAGCAGCCGCTGACACAGGTAAAGCACATGTCATCAAATCTCACCATAATGTCGGTGGTTTACCAGAAGATATGAAAATGGGCTTAGTTGAACCTTTACGTGAATTATTCAAAGATGAAGTACGTAAAGTTGGTTTAGAACTTGGTTTACCATACGATATGCTATATCGTCATCCATTCCCTGGACCTGGTTTAGGTGTACGCGTATTAGGTGAAGTGAAAAAAGAGTACTGTGATTTATTAAGACAAGCCGATGCGATTTTTATCGAGGAACTCTACAAAGCTGAACTATACCACAAAGTTAGTCAAGCATTTACCGTATTTCTACCAGTACGTTCAGTTGGTGTTATGGGCGATGGCCGTCGCTATGATTGGGTTGTCTCGCTACGTGCCGTAGAAACCATCGACTTCATGACCGCCCACTGGGCTCATCTTCCTTACGACTTTTTAGGAAGAGTATCAAACCGCATTATCAATGAAGTAAATGGCATATCACGCGTGGTCTATGATATCAGCGGCAAACCGCCAGCGACTATTGAGTGGGAATAGTTGCAATAGATATTATTTAGTCTCATACAATCTTTTTTAGTAACTCTAAGCCTTGTTTATCAAGGCTTTTTTGTATCACTTAGTATCATTTAGTATCATACAAGCTTACTTTTTTTGACGGTTTCTTTGACGGTATCATAATTTTAACATAGAATATTTTACTAAAATTACCGACATGAATGACGGTATAGGAGATAAAAATGTTAACAGAAACCAAGCTTAAATCAATAAAACCAAAAGACAAACAATACAAAATTCCAGACCGAGATGGGTTGTATGTTGCTGTATCTAAAGCAGGTACGTTGTCTTTTCGTTATGATTATCGCATTAACGGGCGACGAGAAACAATTACTTTTGGTAAGCATGGTGAATTATCACTATCTGAAGCAAGAGATAAGCTAATTGAAGCAAAGAAATTAATTGCAAATGGGCTTTCACCGGCTAAGGAAAAGCAACGTGAAAAGCAAACAAAAAATAATGATGTTTTTGGGTATTGGCTTGAAAAATGGTTTAACGATACTGGCTATGCTGATAGTACTAGGGATATAGTCGGAGGGATAATAGTAAGAGATGTTACTCCAAAATTTGGTAAACTACTATTATCAGAGATAACACCGACATTGCTTAGGCAATATTGTGAAAAATTAAAAGAACGTGCTCCTGTAGCAGCAGTGAGAACACGGGATATTGTTGGTATGGTCTTTACATATGCAAAGGCAAGAGGGGCTAATTATGATAACCCAGCCGATTACGTAAAAGGATCTTCAATAGCGACTTTCGCGCCAAGGGATAGAGCGTTAACAAAGCAAGAAGTGGGTATATTTTTTAACACATTGAAAATTAGCAAAACTTCTCTTCAATTAAAGATCGCATTAAAACTAATTATGCTAACAATGACAAGAAAAAGCGGAATAGTTGATGCGACATGGGATGAAATAGATTTTAAAAATGCGGAATGGACAATCCCTGCCGAACGCATGAAAGCGAGCCGGCAGGGAGCAGGTAGACCTCATGTTGTTTATTTATCTAAACAAGCTGTTGATTTATTTATGCAACTAAAGATATTATCAAGCGAATCGCCATTTGTTTTACCAAGCTTTGGACAATCAAAGTACGGTAATATATCTAAATCATCAATAAACAGAGCATGCACACATACTATTCAATTAGCCCAAAAAAACGGTTTTAATCTCGGTGATTTTACTGTGCATGATATGAGAAGAACTGCATCAACTCACTTACACGAGGCCGGTTACAATTCGGACTGGATAGAAAAGGCTTTAGCTCATGAGCAACGAGGTGTTAGAGCTGTTTACAATAAAGCTGAATACTCAGAGCAACGGCGAAAATTATTGCAAGATTGGGCTGATATGATAGATAAGTGGACTATTGAATATACGAGTTAACCTTTTCTTGCAACCAATTTTTTACTTGAGCTTCGTCCCAGACGACCCTTTTGGCTGATATTTTTATTGGTTTTGGGAAGTTTTCTGTTTGTATTTTTCTATATATTGTTGCTCGGCTAAAGCTTGTTATAGATTTTACGCCTTGCAACGATACTGCCTTTGTTAAAATAATTTTTTCCATAATTACCTCTGATTCTCTCTCATCAACAAATAACACTCAGTAATTTTCTGTATTAAAATGCTCTGATTTAATTTTTAGTTCGTGTGTTGTCATGGTTTTTTCCTTTAGACATTAGTTATCTCACGCCAAATAATCAGCGCAGATATTTGTAATAAATTAATAGATTAGGGTGGTTGTTCAGTGAGTTATTAACAGATTTTGTGGATAATATTGTAACTAATTGCTTAAAGAATCCTGCAAGTTCATTCTCATTAACTTTATAATCAAACCATTATTCCCTCTCGTTTTAGATATACATAAACCGTCTGCCACGGAATACCAACTTCAAGCCCAACTAATTTTAAATTTTTTAGTCTTGAATAAGACTCAATGCACCTTTTAATTATTTCTTGTTTATCCATATTTACCTACCAAGGAATATCATCATCAAATGTATCTTGCTGAGCCTGAGCCTGAGCCTGAGCTGGTGCTGGTGTTTGCTCAGGTGATTGTTCTGACTGATTGTTGACTTTATCGAACGTTAACGCTTCAAAATCATCAACTATAAAATAAATAGCTGTTTTGTTATTGCCGTATTGGTCCTGCCATTTATCTGTTTTATAGCGAGCTGTCACACGAATAAAAGCGCCTTTGCCTTTATTTAGCACTTTTTCCGCAATCTTACCGAACGCTCGTAAATTAGCCCAGTCTGTGACGTTTTCATAACTATCACCATTCTTCTTATAGCTACCAATTGCTATACTGAAATTAATGATTAGCTTGTTATCAGAAGTGTAACGTTCTTCAATTTTCCCGATTCTGCCCGTGAATAAACACTGATTTAAATTATTTGCCATTTTCTTGCTCCACTAATAATTGCTCAATTGCATTTTTACAAACTTGTTCTTTGATAGTTTTAGTTAATCTAGTCATAATTCTTTCCTTTAAAAAACGTTACTTGGACGGTTATGCGGTTTAATTAAGCAACATCTTGAAATGTTATTCTTTTATAAATAGCTCTGACTTTTTCAACATCATCAGCACAGTAGTCTGCAACTTGTTTTAATTTTCCATCCCGCACAAAATCCCAAACCTTAGAACCGTCTATTTCGTCACCTTTTGGCTGTATACCGAGCGACAAACAAATTTCATTCAAAGACACGTAATTACGTTTACCTGCCCATTCCGTCATTGTGTCGAATATATACATATTGTTATATGATTTACTATTGAGCGGTAAAAATGCCGGTGGTTTTACACCTAACACAATTGCACGTTGATAAATAAAGCGCAGGTCAAAGTTTTCGATATTGTGACCAATAAAATGTGGTGTAATATCTGAACTTGGTCTATAACACTCAATTAAATCATTAAAAAATGATTGCAATATTTGTTTTTCGGATGATGCCCAGTTATCAAAATGAATTACCTTCACATCTCCGTCATTGATTGCGTAACCAATACAAACAATTTGACCAAAACCACCATTTAATGCAGTTTTCCGATAAGCTGGCTCTTTATTTTCTTCAATCCAAGCACTTATCGAATCGGGTTTTTTATAATTTGCCGGCGCTGTTAAATTACTTTGAATATAGTTTTTTATATTGTCAGACTGGGTTGGAATTGTTTCTATATCGAAATAAATATTAAACTGTCTCATTATTTTCACCTTCTGAAAGCTTTATCTTTAACTGATTGTAGTGCTCTATAACTTCTTCTTGCTCACTGCATCCACGTAAGTTATTAAAACTAATAGCGAATAATTTCTGCAGTTCATCCAAAGATGAAATATTAGAGGTCTTTTCTTTGAAATTATTAACTTCCGCCTGCTCTTTTGTAACACCGTTATTTAACCACGCCAGCAATTGCTCGCCAGTTTCTGATGTAATCTTAAAAATTTTGCCGTCAAATAACCGCGTTCTATCTTTTGTTGATGTTGCATTGTGATTAATATCAATATCAAACATGACAGTGAATTCATATTCCATTCCGTCGCGCTGGATTGGTGCCATACCAACTTTTTTGGGAGCTTGTTTACCGTTATCGTTAACTTGTAGCACATATTCTTGCTTACTTCGCATTGTTGCGATAATGTGGCATGGACTTGCTAGCATTGCATTAACTAGCGCATTATGCTCCGGCGTGATACTTCTCCAAGCTGTGTAGCCATTTCCCTTACCGCTATCTGCGATTTTCCCTTGTTTATCCAATAAACCGCCATCGCCTGCCCATGCGTGAGAAAGACTATCGATAATAATTACGTCATAATTAGCTTGCTCGAACGCCTTAATTGCCTGTAGATATTTATCAATAGTGTAGGGGGCTTCAATTTGAATAATGTCATAGTCACCCAAATCAGCATATAAATCACCGCTACCTTGTTCTGTGTCAATTAACCCTACCTTTTGACCCAAACCAAACGCTAACAGCAAAGATGAATATGTTTTACCTGCGCCACTGGGTGCGGCTATACCTAATCTTAATTTGGCTTTTTTCCTAACCGCCTTTCTAATCTCTACCATATAATTCCTCCATCACATGCGTGACGTTTTCTTGTTTTTGAACTTGTAAATTAGCTAATTTTGTTAAATCAACTCTGTATGCCTCTGCCACATCAACGATCATTCTTTCTTGAATTGACAGCGATTGATAAATTTCTTCCCATTTCATGTAATCACCTCGACGCCACATCTAACATCCAGCTAAACAACATAAACAAACTGCCAAATGTCGTTAAAAGGACACAAAAAAGGGCGTATATTTGCTCGCCCCTAGTAAGTTCATAATTGATTGCCATTCGGTCAGTTTGTCTAACATTACAGCCGACAAAATCTATTGGTATGCTGTTCATGTTATTTCCTCAACTCCTCGAAAAACCAATTAGTTATGTCTTCGCAATCAGAGTTGTCAGTTAGAAAATCTTCAAAGCTGCCCCAGCAAATACCTTGTTTATCAAAAATAGAGTCTCTCGCAATAAAAACAAGCATCTCTTCAAGAATTGATTCTGGGATGAATGAAGCTTTATCTCCACTAATCCAATGCAAACCTGAATCCAAGCATGCATTTAACACTAACGCTAATTCATGCTCAGTTTTACATTTAACACGCCAATCCTTTTGTAATAATCTTTCTTTAACTTCGTTACTAATCATTGTTTTCTTCCTCAAATTCTGTAAAAACCTTAACTAAGGGCGAGCCTTTCACATCTTTCTTCTGCTAACTCATCAATCAGTTCAAATATTTTAGTAAGTAAATTTTTTTCTTGTAATGAATATGAATAATCATACATACAATAAATCCCATCCTCTCCATTTCCGAAAATAAATGACGCACTAGCTTTATAGTCACCTTTCTGAACATGAATGTGCATTACATCGAGGTTGTGATATAAATTTAAAATATCATCAACTGAGGACACTTCATTAAAAAGCTCGCCGTCATATACCGAGAATGAAAAACCTTGCTCTTCTAATTCGCTATAAAATGAATTAAGTATTTTTTCTTCGTTTTGTTTTGTTATTTCTAATCTGTTCATAATTTATTCCTCAATCCTGAATGTGATTTTTTAGTTATTCATGTAAATTACCAAAGCACTCTATTCGCTCGGAATCATCTGAATATTTATATAGAACAGCCTCTGCGTTACAAAAAGGGCATCGAATTGAAAATGATTGAATTAATTTTTTACATTCTGAATAAGTATCATTCTTGTTGTTTTTTTCTTTTGATGCGCTCATAATTTAATCCTCAAAATAATCTGTTAACCATAATTCAAAACTTTCTTTGACTGCCTGTGCTGGCGGTGTTACTTCCCAGTGACCAAAATCTTTATAAAACCCGCCACGTTCAAGTAATTCATTAGCTAATTCAGTTATGTATGTTTGCGTGTAATTTTTTGAATACTCATGCTGTTTTATTAACTCAATTAACAGTTCTAAATATTCTTGTTTCCATTCGTTGTAATTCATTGTTTTAACTCTGTAAAAAAGCCCTCAAAAGAGGGCAAAGGATGATAGAAATAAATAGCGCTTTCGAGGCAGGCGCCAAGCCTTAATGCTGAAACTTTTTATTTAATTCGAAATTAGCCTGTGAATAGCAGATATCAACAACGAATTTATCGTAGATATCAGCGTCGATGCTTTTACTTTCTAACTTGATTTTTAGTAGCTCTATAATTTGCCAGTCATTGTCATTGCCGAAGTTTTGAATCAGCTCTTCTGCTCGACTTTCAATCCATTCTTCTTTTGCATCTTGCATCTCTGCATCATCCATCATTTTGCAATATGCATGTTCGTGCCAATTCTCTACAGCTCTTTGTAACGACATAAATCACCTCGTTGCTATTTGCAAAATCCAATAAAACAAGCCAAACAAGCCACTAAATACAACAATAAAAGTGCAAAATAGGGCAAATTTAACTTCGCTATCCGTTAGTTGATAATCATTGCGAAACCTATCTTTAGTTTTCACATTGACAAAATCCTTATTAGTCATAATCACCTCGAAAAAAGCCCTCATAAAGAGGGCAAGCGGATGTAGTAAGTGCTGTCTTTCCAGCTGTCAGTAATTCATAAGTACTCTCGTAAAAATACTTATGAATGTTAGGCGCAGACCTCTCAGCCTGCTTGGTGGTTTACCTGCACAATTCATCCAGTTACCCACTAGGCGGAATCAGCAACCAGTAGCCGCCTCTAATCTCTGGTTACTATATAAAGTTAAGCAATCTGTTTACTAAAGAACTTGATGGCCAGTCGGTCTCTGTCGAGGCTGGGAGTGATTAAGTCGCTCACCCGATGCGTACTGCTGTGATTGCTACTTTCCAAAACCGCAGTATGTTCATATGCCTCTGCTAGCTACTTGAATCTTGCTACCTAATTAGTAACTCGTAGTATTGCTAATTGATTGGTAGGTTGATTTGTTTTGATGGGTAATAATTTAAGATATCTAAAATTATTTGTCAATAAAATATTTAAGAAATCTAAAATAAATTTAAGTATTCTATAGCTTGATTTTTAATATGCGGGTTATGAGTAATTTTGAATTGCAAATTATTTTTTAATAGAAAGGTGTTTTAAAGTTGTGGTGGGGATTTTGGGCGTGAAAAAAGCGACTTCTGTCGCTCGAATAAAATTTAGCAATTAGTTGTCGGGTATTTTTAATGAATCGCTATAAATAATAATTTCTTTAGCTTTCATTTTTAATTGAGCGCTATAGTTTAAACTATACTCTCTTTGACGATATTGCTTGTATATCTCTTTAATATTCTCATTATTATCGTATGAAACTAACCAATGGAATTGTGCATCATCAAGTATTTCTCTGATTTTCACATGATCGTCATGGTTATAATAGTTTCTATATAGTCCTTGTCCTTTTACATAGTAAGGAGGATCTAAGTAAATAAAAACATTTTTATTATTAGTTTTATTTATTTGAGTTAATAATTTCGATGCATCTAGATTGGTAACAAAAATATTTTTGGCCCAACTGCTAATTAATTGAATTTTTTTTATTAAGTCTAATTTTTTAAATCGATTATCTATTCTATAAATTCCATCTTGTTTTTTACCGCCAATAACCCCACCTTTTAAAATTCCTGAGCGGTTCGTTCTATTGAGGAAAAAAGCTGAAAATCCAAGGTTTAATTCAGAGTTATTTAATGGATTATTTATGATCTCTTTTTGCTTATACCATTCATCGATTGTTATAGGCGTATCATTAAGTAAACGTAAAAAATTTTCAGTATCATATATAGCTGATTTCCAAAATGAATAAACAGCCGGGTCAGCATCGTTAATGTGAATGTTTTTGCAAATACCATCAATTAGAAGATTAAGAGCAACACCAGCGCCACCTGCATAAATTTCATAATAGTCACAACCAACAATATTGTTGGTTTCTATTATATTTTTAATATGAGGAGAAAACTTAGATTTTCCCCCAGGATATCTTAATGGTGAATAGTGCATGATGGTATCAAAATAGTGAATATGATTATTAGTGTATATCAACTATATTTTATTGGCCAGAACTAAATTTTAATTTGGCCAAATATTTGGATTAATTCCATTCGGTGTACAAACACGTTTAAATGAACATTCTAAATCATGGATAAACTCATCTAGTGCTGTTTTATTTTCGTCATTTGCTAGCCAGTGTCGAAGTAATAATTTAAAAAATATTTCATTTTGATTAAAATGGCTTTTTCTTTTCTTTCTAATTTCTCCATTTGATGGTTTCATTGTTTCTCTATAATTTTTTTCTATTTCATCTATTTTTTCTATTTCTATTTTTATATTTTCTCTATAATACTCCTTTGTTATTTGTGCATGTAACACATCATCACTGGACCAAAAATCAGGATCGTTGTCATAAATATATAATGAATAGTCGAATAATAATTTCTCAGGACTTTTATTACTTGGAAGAAAAATAATGTTTTTTTTGCTATAAATTGTTTTAATTTGTTTATAAGCTTTAGGATCTTGATTAGAAGGCCTCTCATCTCCATCAAGAATGGTTATTGAAGGGGTTAAAGAACGGAAAAAAAACTCATCATCATTCATTTGCTTCAGTGTTTGCGCACCAATATTAAATTGGCCCAAGTGTAATGCGGTTTCTATTTTTGAAAAATCATCATTTTCTTTTCTTTTGTAATTAAGTATTTCTTTTAAAAAAATTCTAGCTTCTTCATCTTCAGTTAGAACAGGGATTTTTTTTAATTTGTATTTCCCGTCATCAATTTTATTTTGGAGAAAAAATGATATGTTCTGTAATGTCGGATCAGGTAACAGTATTATAGAGCCACTTTGTGTTTTAGGTGTGGTGTTATCAATCAAATATAAAATATTACATCCTTTTTTTATTGAATATTCAATAAGAGACAAGCTATGTGTTGTGAAAAAAACTTGTATTTTATAATCAATAGAAAACTCATGAATTATTTTCAATATTTTATATTGTAGTGTTGGGTGTAATGTAGCATCTAGCTCATCAATTAGTAACACGCTTTCGTATTTGTTACTTTGGTTACTATTTTCATAATAGTATTTTAAAGACAGTAATGCTGTTAATAGTATTTGTATATTATCTTGCCCTGCTGATATTGTGTTTGAATCAATCCCACTGATGTTGCTTCTAAATGTTGGCCTTTTTTTTATGTTTGCAATGTTCTCTTGAGGTAAAATCTCGGCTATTTCAATATTACATAAAGCATTATACAATTCATTGTACTTATCCCTATATTCTTGTGGTAAAAACTTCTTTATAGTGATTACATCTGTGTCATCAGGAATTTCTCCAGTTGGAATTAGCCTCGGTAATCCTAAATAAATTATAGGTATTTCAGGTAAGTTTTCTTTTTTGCCTTTTGCATAATTGGGGATAATTCTATAACGATTTAACATTCCATCATCCTTCACTCTAAAAGGGATAGGATTGGGACGGTCGTAATATTTTATATCAAAAACTTTTCCTTCATTATTATCTTGTTTTGTTACTAATCCCGCTTTGGCTAAAGATTCAATTTTTGGATTTATAAGTTGGTTTAATGAGTTAATAAGTTTTAAGCTTGGATTGTTTTTTAATTTTGGTTGTTTAAATGAATTACTTATGATGTATAAAATAGTCGTTTTGCATGTACCATTCCCTCCGGAAATAACATTGATGTTATTTGAAAATTTAAAACTAATATCGTGTAATTTTAAATACTTTTTAATTTTAATTTCTTCTATCATGATATATTACTACCTTATTCCGGTTACCTATATTTCACTCTCAAAAAACCGCCGAAGCGGTTAGCCGTGTTCTATTTGGAACTATTATCTTTTACGTCTAAATATTCTGTGCTCAACCATAGTACCAATTATTCTAATTTGTTGTTTTAATGTACTCATGATTGTGTAGTCTGGATTAAGCGGGATAAGCTCGAATTGCATTCGTTCGTGTTCATCATGTCCTAATTCGCGATATTTCTTGAAAGTAGCTTCTGATTCACCATTCATTGCAACAACAAATTCACCTGGAATAGGTTTAATGGCTGGATCAATGATAACAACATCACCTTCCTTAAATTCTGGCTCCATTGAGTCACCTTTTATTTGTAATGCAAATGCTTTATCTGATAATTCTAATGATGTCATAATATATTCAAATCCAGTTAAATCCCTAAGCTCACAAGACTCTGTCCATACTCCTGCTTGTACATAACTAATTAATGGCACCTTGAAAGATTTTAATGATGCAGGCACAATATTGGCTTCTTCCCCACCATTCAGAAGCCATGCAAAATCACATTCAAGTGCTATTGATAAATCGAATAAATTTTTTGCACTAGGTGATGTAGTATCTGACTCCCATTGCGATATTGAACCATGGCTAGCGTCCTGTAAAGATTTAGCTAAGTCTTTTTGAGTAAGATTTAAAGCCTTTCTTCGGCTCCGTATTCTTTGGCCAATTGTTTCTGTTGCCATTTGACACCTCTTTTATTGTTTAAGTTATCTTAAATCATATTGACTTAAGTTTTCTAACAATGTAATATTTTAGAAGTCTTAAATTAATGGATTTAAATTATGCTAAAAAAAATAGTTATTAATTATTTTAAAAGCCCCAAAAAGGTAGCTGATGCTTTGATGATTAGTCCTGCTGCTGTTTCCCAGTGGGGCGAAATAATCCCAGAAAAAAACGCGTATCGTCTACAAGAATTTACCAATGGAAAATTAAAGGTAGATAGCTCTTTGTATCGAAAAAATAACAGAGATCAAATCAATGGAAAAATTATCGAATAAAACAAATGAAAGAGCGAGAAAGATTGAAAGCATAATCTTGCAACGTCTTGCAGAAAAAACACAGACAACTATTGCAATAGAGTTGGGTATGAGCGAGTCAAAAATATCTAGATTAAAAAACGATGATATTCCCGTGATTGCAAAACTAATAACTTGTTTAGGGTTAAAAGTTGTTCCTGATGATTCGTTAGAAGTGTCACAAGCAGAGCTGAAATCTATAAAAACTTTAGCAAGAAAATACTTAGAAATTGATGAAATGGCATAAAAAAGCCACTAATTAGCGGTTAGTGGCGGGTGCATTTATTGAAAGGAATAAATACATGAAAAAGAATAAAACAAATTGTAAGACATGTCAACGGGCAGATAAACCCGACGAGTTAGCAATGATTGCATTAAACAATCCTGAATTTGGGAAACGGTTGATCGAAGAATTTAAAAAAGCTAAAGGGGAGCCGTCATGTCTACAGCAGAAGTAATTAATTTTTATGACGCTAAAAAAGGCGTAAACATGGATAACTTTAAAAAGGGTTATATTGCGTTAAGTCGAAGTGTTAGACGTGCTGAATGGGCTAAGTGCGCAATTAAACGTACTTTATGGGAAAACCTTTTACTCGATGCAAGTTATAAAAGCAGAAGTGTTAATTTTAAGGGTGTTAATTGGGAGTTAACAAGAGGTCAATTAGTGACAACTAGAGAAATTCTAGCAAGCCAAATCGAAATTGGTGGGAAACCTGTAAACTCAACATTAATACGCCGAGCATTAGAATTTTTTGAAAAGCAAGGCATGATTTCAAGGGTTGGAAACCGTTTAGGTACTGTTATAACAATCATGAATTATGACGCTTATCAGTCATATTTTTGTGACCAATCAAATGACCAAAAGAATGACCAACCTAATGACCAATGCAAAGCTAATAGTATCAATACCTCAAATGAGGTTAATGACCAACGATGCGACCAATCAAATGACCAAAAGAATGACCAACAGAACAATAAAGTATTAGAACAAGAAAGTAATAATAAAAATAATATGTCATCTGACGATGACCAATCTGCACCAAAAAATGAAAATTCAATTGATTTTGATTTAGTCATGGATGCATACAACGATGCTGTAGAAAACAGATTGCCTAAAGTCGTAAAAATGACCCCTGCAAGAAAAAACGCAGTGAAGAAATTACTTAAAGAGCTTGAACAACCAACATTCCAAAACTTGGCTGGTTATTTTTATGATTTTGTGGACAACGCAAAACCGTTTTACTTTGGCGAAAATGACAGAGGATGGCGTGCTGATTTTGATTACATTGTAAAAACAACCACGTATTTAAAATTTATTGAGGGGTCGCTATGAATATCACACCTAACGATTTAGTGGCAGAGCAAGCGGTACTCGGCACAATGATGGTTAATTTCGATTCTCCACGTTGTCAAAAAGCGATCCGCCAGTTAAAAGCTGATTCATTCTATAGCAAACAACATCAGATGATTTTTAGCCAAATTATCGAACTGAGCAAAAAGAATTATCCAGTTGATTTGATCACCGTATCAGACAGCATGGAGGCAAAAGGCACATTATCAGAATGTGGCGGATTAGCGTATTTAGCTGAATTATCTAAAAACACGCCATCGATGGTGAATGTTATTGCATATGCTGGAATTGTTAGAGACAAGGCAATCGAACGTTACACATTGCAAAAATTAAACGATTGTAGCGCCATGATTTATGAAAAATCTAATTTATCAACCAGTGAAAAACTATCCGCTATTCAATCGTTATTTACACAAATTGATGACTATAACAAAACAGGTAAAACGCTAGGGCTTAAATCACTAAATACAATCGCTGACAAATGGACAGCAACGCTTGAAAAACGATTAGATAATTCCGACAGTGCAAGAGGATTATCTACAGGTCTGAAAGCGTTAGACGAAAAACTAGCTCCAAAAGGTTTGGTTCGAGGCTCATTATTTGTTGCTGGTGCTCGCCCAAAAATGGGTAAAACAACATTTGAGATTAACATGGCACGTCACTGTGCAATGAATGAAAAATTACCAGTGTTAATCTTCTCACTTGAAATGCAAGACGAGCAAATGCTCGAAAACATTTTAGCGCAGGAATCAGGCGTTAGTAGCGATATTTTTTATGATGGTGGTTTAGGCGCTGATTCAGAGTTCGCACGAGTTATGCATCACCTCAAAGAGCTATCTGAAACCGACAATATCTACATTGATGATACACCAGCAATCACATTATCACATATCAGATCAGAATCAAGACGAATGGCAAAAGCGAAAGGACAGATTGGCATGATCATGGTCGATTATCTAACGCTCATGGACAAGGAAAAAGGAGATGACCAACGCAATGATTTAGCTTATGGGGTAATAACTAAAGGGCTTAAAGCGCTCGCTAAAGAATTGAATTGTGTAGTTGTTTTATTAACACAGTTAAATCGAAATCTTGAATCCAGAGGTGATAAACGACCTGTTCCAAGCGATAGCCGAGATACAGGACAAATCGAACAAGATTGTGATTACTGGATCGGTATTTATCGCGATTCCGTTTACAACGATCAGGCAGATAAAAACCTAATGGAGATTATTGTGGCATTAAATCGTCATGGCGCAGGCAATTTTACTGTATATGCAGGAATTAAGAACGCGCGAATTTACGATATAAATCAGGCAGAGGCTTATGCTCAATCGAATGTCGAGCCAGCCAGAAAAGAGCGTAAATATGCTAAAGCGAGTTAACCACTGCTCGCTCGGTCAATATCACATGTTGGACAAAATAGCATATGACTATGCGATCAGTATAGCGAGGCCAAAACCAAAAACAAATATACCGAAAATTAAACGTGAGCTAGATGAAAGGGTAAAGAAGCTCACTGACGAAGAAAGGGAAAAATTGAGGGAGTTAATACAAAAATGGCTAGAAAATATCAAATAACAGCAGAAGTTAAGAAAGGCTGGCAAGCGTGGGGAACAATCGTGTTGCATCGTGATTCAAAACTCACAGAAAAGGGTTTAATTAAAACGCTGGCTACAGTTAAAAACTCGTTTGGCAATACTAAAGTTGATGTTGAGGTGTGTAATTTCCAGTGTGTGAGGGTTTAGAAGTGATTAAAGAATTTCGATTAACACACGAACTAGCACGCAACATAGCGATTGCCGTAATAAATCAATTGCCAGTCGATAGCGAGCATCCATTGCGGATTGTAATTAATGAAGACAATCGCACGTTAGCACAAAATCGCATGATGTGGGCTGTTTTGAATGATATTGCCAAGCAAGTTGAATGGAACGGAGAAAAGCTCACATCAGAGGAATGGAAGCATTTAATCACGGCTAATTTGCATGGGCAGAAATGCGTAAAAGGCATTCAAGGCGGACTAGTGTTTATGGGGCTATCAACTCGCAAAATGAATAAAAAAGAATTTGCTGACGTGGTGACATGTGCTGAACAATTTGGTGCGGAAAATGGCGTTAAATTTAGTAATGATGCGTTAGAAGCCATACGATTAGCAGAGCAGTACAAAGACCAGTTATCAAAGGTGGCATGATGATAAAACAGGTTATTTATCGAAACTCAAAATGGCTCGATGCTGTTAAATCAATAGAATATTGCGTCTTATGTGGTTGTTATTGTCAAACTCAGCCTGCGCATAGAAATGAAGGCAAGGGAATGGGTATGAAAACGGATGACTGTGCATGTGCCGCATTGTGTAATCAATGTCATTATCAGATTGATAACGGTAAAGAATTAACAAGAGAAGAAAGACGAATTTTATTGGATAAAGCAATAGTATTAACAATTATTCAGTTAGCAAGGCGAGGGAAAATAGGGGTAATGAAAGCATGATTATACTAACACTTCCTTACCCTCCAACGGTTAATCATTATTGGGGAACGGCAGGAAAGCGAAGATACATTAAACCTGACGGCATTAAATTTAGAAACGCCGTTATAGCTATCGTATTGCAGAATAAAGCTAATAAGAAGTTATCTGAAAGGGTAATGGTTGAAATTAAAGCTTATATGCCAGATAGAAGAAAACGAGACCTAGATAATATAAATAAGGCTATTTTTGATGCATTAATTCATAGCGGTGTCATTTTGGATGATGAGCAAATAGATGTATTACACAGTGAAAGAAAAGAAGTTATCAAGGGTGGCAGAATAGAATTATCTATAAGTAAATTGGGGGCGTAATGAGAGAAACTAAAGAAATTTTAACGGCGTGGAAAAACACCCGTATTTTAAAAAGAATGGGAACAGAATACCCCTCAAAATCGGCAGGTATTAATGGTGCGCCAATGGATTTTGATTATCGTCAGTATTTAACTGAGGAAGAAGCCCTGATTGTTGATAATGCGGTTCTCAAACTTAAATTAGATAATTATTCACAATGGATTGTATTAACTGCTTATTATTTGCGTAATATTTCGTGTAATGCTCAAGCTCAAGCTGTAGGCAAAAGACCTCACGATATTATTAATTTATTAAACCAAGCCGAAATGTTTATAAGAGGTAATATTTACGATTTTTTCAAAAAAGCAGCATAAAATTCAAAAAAATGTTATTAAAATGCTGGACTTTGCGCAAATGCGCATATATAATTAGTGTAAGATGCGGTTTAAAGCGCATAAATTATAAGTCCAATCAAAAGTTGGGCTTTTTTATTATCTAAAATTTATGAGTCTGAAATGGAATTCTTAAAAAAATTTATTCTTCTATCTTTTTGTTTAATCTCTACACCAGCATTCACGGCTCAGCAAAATTTCAATAATGCAAAAAATCATTTAGTTAAAATCTATAAATCTAACCCTGAACAAACGACATTCTATTGCGGATGTGAGTTTTCATTTGACGGTAAAAAAGGTTCTGTAGATTTCAGCAAATGCGGTTATACACCGCGGAAAAATGAGGTACGCGCATCTCGTATAGAATGGGAGCACGTCATGCCGGCCGAAAATTTCGGTCGGCATCTACAATGTTGGCGTGACGGTGGTCGCAAAGAGTGTAAAAAGGATGTTACGTTCAACACTATGGAAGGCGACCTACACAATCTACAACCAGCTATCGGCGAGGTGAACGGTGACCGCTCTAATTATCGCTACTCACAATTTACAAAAGAATTTACTCAGTACGGGCAATGTCAATCAGCTGTCGATTTTAAAGAGCGAAAATTTCAACCTCGTGACGAAATTCGAGGCATGATTGCACGCACATATTTTTATATGCAAGATAAATACAATATCAATTTATCGGATTCTGACCATAAGTTGATGACGGCGTGGAATGATATGTACCCGCCAGAACAATGGGAATGTGACAGGAATCGACAAATAGAACAAATACAGGGTAATGATAACAAGTTCATTACCGAAAAATGTACTAATTAATCAAGCCGCCTAAATGGCGGTTTTTTTATGCTTATTTTCTGGCAATCAGCATTTATTTAACAACACTGTATGTAGTTTTCGCTGATTGTCTTTTTTCAAATAACAGTCCTCCTACGCCACTTTCTAATATCTCAATCTAATCATTTTGATATAGATACGCTCGGAGGCTTCTACAGCATCGACAGCAACGCTAGATACGCACACTACTAATCATTAGCTAGTACGCTGTCATTTCTATCAACAACTAATTAAGGTATAAACATGCAAGAGCCAGCCTCTACATCAGCATTTCTGGCGGTTATGTGCGCTATAGGTGTTGTTTCTGGATCTGACGCATATCCAGTAATTATTAGCTCATTTGCTGGCGCAACGCTCTATATGACATCTAGCCATAATATCAGCTTAAAACGGCGCTGGTTGTATTTCATATTGTCATTTTTTCTTGGTATCACAACATCAAATGCTGTTGGGAAAATCATTGCTTCATTAATCCCGTTTGTCCAACTAACTGTTGATCAATCATTAGGCGCATTATTGTCATCAGCATTTATAGTAAAAGTATTAGTATCAATGCTTGAAAATCAAGAAGTTGAGAAATCTATTTTTAGCACTTTTATAAAATGGCTCTCCAAGAGGAGGGATGAATAATGTATCTTTTAGCAAGCTTATTTAACTTCGACATGAACGCAGTACAGCCTTTTCTTAGATGGATAGTTGTTGCGTTATGCTTGTCATCTGCAGGCGTTCTATTTTGTTATAAACGAGGTAAGTCAAAATTTAGATTTTGGCCCTCGCTTTTTGCTTACTCATTAATGCTAGCGATGATATCAGACCCGATTTTGGTTTTTATCGGACAACCCAAAATAATTGACCTTACAGAAATAATCGGTAGGAGCTTTATTTTAGCAGTCCTAGTTGCGCATAAAGGTAACGTCATGGGCGCTTTTAGGACTGCGCAATGGCCAAGAATTTTGACTTGCTGGAAGATACGTAAGGGAGAGAATAAATGCAACTAACAGAACATTTTAAACTTGAAGAATTCACATATTCACCAACAGCTACTAAATTGAAAATAGATAATTCTGTACCTGATGATTTAATGCCGAACGTCAAACTAACCGCTATCAAGTTAGAAGTCGTAAGAAAGGCGCTAGGTAAACCAATCGTTATTAATTCTGGATATCGTTGCCCTAAGCTAAACAAACGTGTAGGTGGTGTGTCAACCAGTGCTCATACTAAAGGGTTAGCCGTTGATTTTCATAGTTCGTATGGAACGCCCAAACAAATTTGCCAACGTTTAATCGATGCAGGTGTACAGTTCGATAAATTAATTCAAGAGCATAATCAGTGGGTGCATATTGGATTCAGTCCTAACAACAACCGGCAAATAGTGTTAACAGCGGTTAAACAGGGCGGTAAAACTGTTTACTTAAACGGGTTAGTTTGATGGATAAATCAAAAATATTAGGTATTGCATTAATTGTCGTTAGTTTTGTGCTAGCTGTTTATTTCGGTTACAACAATTATCAGGAAAAAAATAGACTCAAAAACGATAAATTAGAGCTAACAAATAAAATCGAACAATTACAGCAAACTATCGTTAAAAACAATAAAGTCATTGCAGATAACGAGCAATCAAAACGTGAGCTAGAAAATCAATCAATAGAACGGCAGGAGCAAATCAATGAGCAACTCAAAGATAATAACTGTGCTAATCAGTTTGTGCCTATGCCCATTTCTGGTAGCTTGTACAACCGAGCGAAAAATCTTCGTGAATCAACCAATACCAGCCAATCTATTAAGTGACTGCCTACCAAATTTACCGCCTAAATCAATGACATTCGGTGATAGCGTGAAATATAACGAACACTTACTCAATGTTATAGAGAAGTGTAATGCTGATAAAAGAGCTATTCGGGATATTAATAAATGAAAAATAATGACGAGCTAGGTGCTGAACACTATATTAAATTTGGGAAAATGCAACTTGATATAGTATTAAAGCGCCTTTTGAATCAACGAAAAGATTTGCCTGAATGGGTAAATAAGTATTTATATGTGCAATTAGACCGAGCTGTGCGTCATTTTGAAGATAAGGACGTTAGCATGATTGAAATAGGCAGTTTTCGGGTCTTTTCTGTTATGAACATATTAGACATGTTTGATGGAAAATGTTTTTTGGATGAATACGGTCATACTCATGACTTGGATAGATACATAAAAACAAGAGAAATTAAATCAATTTATAATAAAAAGGGCGATAAGAGAGGTTAGCAAATGCTTATTGATCGCCTCGATCACACTAAACGATTAGAGGTTTTGCTATATGTGGCATCTAGGGTTGCCTGCATATCTCGCATACATACCATTATTTATTTTGCTAACAGGTATCACTTGGAGCGATATGGGCGATTCGTTATAAATGATTTTGCAGTGATTAGAAATGATGAAATAGTTTTATTAATTCTACACAACATGATTGATGGTTTGGGAAAGAAGTTTCATCATTACCAAGGAATTACAGAATCTCTGAACTATCATGTTAGGCAATCAGGGGCTAGGATGTTGGCGCCAAAACGAATGGCTAATTTTGATTATCTCAGTGATAGCGATATTGAGTGTTTAAATGAGACGATAGGGAAAATAAAATCAATGTCACCCAACGATCTCATTTTATTTAGCCATGATGATTTATTCATGGCGAGTTACCCAAACAAGGCTATCACATTACATAAAATTGTTGATTATTCATTTAATTCTGATGAATTACGGGAATACCTCGCGTCTTAGCTTTCATTCGCTATTAACAGGTCAAATGTTTGGTGTGAAAGCTCAAACATGGAAAGAATAAAAGGGCACGGCTAGATGCTAGCCCGAATTACTAAAAATCATCTAGCTACAGTAACCGTACCCTGTTCCTCTGTTAGTATATTCTTAATATTTTCACGACAGGGTCTTTTAAATAACCAATTGTTTTTAAATGATTTAAAAAATAATTTAATTTTGGTGTTTGCAAACGTCAACTTTTTTGGTTAAATTTTAATACAAATATATATATTGCCAATAAACCGCCTAGAGCGGTTTTTTTGTATCTAAAAGACATATAGCCACCTAATCGGTGGTTTTTTTGTGCCTAAAATTCAAAAAAATTTAACTTCAATCGGTGCAAAAACGCACCGCAACCAATTCTACAATCACAATGCCAATCACACGGCAAATATTAACCGAGAGCTTTACAGAATGAGTCTATGAGAATGACAGTTAATGTCTAACTCTTGGGCTGTTTATTCTGTGTGAGACGTAGGCTCATTCTATAGAGGACATTAAAATGAAATTAGTAGAAATTAAAAAATTCGAATTATTTACTCAATCTGATTTAATCGCACAGGGTGTTAATAAATCGCATGACACTGTTATCAAGTTAATTGACCGCAATTTAAATGATTTAAATGAGTTTGGTGAGGTCGGATTTGAAATCCGAGCTGGTTATAATAATGCTCAAGTTCGTGTAGCGATTTTAAATGAACAGCAAGCTACATTGTTAATAACGTACATGCGAAATAACGAGCAAGTAATTAAGTTTAAAAAGACGTTAGTAAAAGCATTTTTTGATATGCGATCATTGTTAAGTGCAAAAATAAACGATCGGAATATAGCTAAAGTTGAATATCGCCCTATGACAGATGCGTTAAAGTATGAACTAGAAATAAAAGGCAAGACACCAAAGCACTATGATTTTAGTAATGAAGCAAACCTAATCAATCGTATAGCATTAGGTATGACAGCATCAAAATTCAAAGATGTTCATCATATAGGTAAAAGCGAATCAATTCGAGATCACCTTACACCATGCCAAATTAAATGTATTACCGATCTTCAAAGAGCTAATACTACTTTTATCCAATTAGGTATGGAATTTGAAGAAAGGAAATTAAGGTTAATGGAATTATTCAAACGCAATCACATCATACAGTTATTTGATGAACAACAAAAAATAGCCGCTTAGTGTGGCTTTTTATTATCTAAAAAATAAAGGTATAAATATGGCAAAGCTCACAGACAAACAGGAGCTGTTTTGTCGTGAGTATCTAATCGATTTAAACGCGACACAGGCAGCAATAAGGGCTGGATATAAGGAAAGCTCGGCACAAGAACAGAGTAGCAGGTTGTTATCAAATGTTATGGTGCAAGGTTATATCATGGAGTTAAAGCAACAGCGCAATGACCGCAATAAAATAGATGCCGACTATGTACTAAAGCGATTAGTTGAGATAGACCAGATGGATATATTAGACATCCTCTCCCCATCGGGTGACTTCCTCCCAATTAAAGAATGGCCGAGAACATGGCGGACCACATTATCAGGATTGGATATTGCAATTATTGGAAGCGGAGACACTGAAGCGATTATGAAAAAAATTAAGTGGCCAGATAAAACAAAAAATCTTGAATTGTTAGGTAAACATATAAGTGTGCAAGCATTTAAAGAGAAGACCGAAACTACAGTTAACATGGCTGATGAAATGGCGTCACTAATGAAGGAGATATCCGACGAGGCAAATTAAATGGCAGCATCAAAACAATACTTTGA
Source organism: Gilliamella sp. W8128 (assembly GCF_016100545.1). Taxonomy (NCBI): domain Bacteria; kingdom Pseudomonadati; phylum Pseudomonadota; class Gammaproteobacteria; order Orbales; family Orbaceae; genus Gilliamella; species Gilliamella sp. W8128. Next base: position 246,129 of record NZ_JACFSE010000003.1, on the reverse strand, counting down.
TGAATTGAAAAAGAACCTCAAAGATAGATTCTGGCGATTAAACCATCTGTATTACATAACAGATAAAACAGGTAAGAAAATTAAATTCAAAATGACACCTGAGCAACTCGAATATTTTAACGGGATGCATACAAGGAATATCATTTTAAAAGCACGTCAACTCGGCTTCACTACTGAAGTATGTATTATTCAGTTAGACGCCGCATTATTTCAATCTGATAAATGTGCGTTAATTGCTCACAATCTCGAAGATGCAAAAAGGCTGTTTAGAGAAAAGGTTAAGTTTGCCTATGACAACCTACCTGAAATAATAAAACAAGCTAACCCGGCAAAAAACGATGCCGCGCGTGAATTAGTTTTTAATAATGGCGGCTCTGTTTATGTAAACACTTCATTTCGTGGTGGTACATTAAAATATTTACATGTTTCTGAGTTCGGTAAAATCTGCGCTAAATTTCCTGATAAAGCAAGAGAGATTGTCACAGGTGCTTTTGAGGCTGTAGCAACAGATTGTTTCATAACTATAGAAAGCACAGCTGAAGGTAAAGCCGGTTATTTCTATGATTACTGTAACACTGCGGAAAAGGCGTTCATTTTAAGGAAGTCTTTATCTGCACTTGACTGGAAATTTTTCTTCTTTTCGTGGTGGAAAAATCCTTTATATGCAATCAAGCCTGTTGAAAAACTGCCGCAAAGGTTAATTGATTATTTCGACAAACTTAAATCAAAACACAACATTAATTTAACAGAAGAGCAAAAAGCTTGGTATCACGCTAAAGAGAAAACACTGGGTGATGATATGAAGCGTGAATATCCATCTATACCAAGTGAAGCGTTCGAGCAATCAATAGAGGGCGCTTATTACGCAAGCCAATTCAGACAATTATATAGTCAAAATCGCATCACAATATTACCCGATAATAGTCATTTGGATGTTTATACATACTGGGATTTAGGTGTGGGTGACTCAACAGCTATTTGGTTTGTGCGTAAGGTTGGTGATGAGTTCCATATTATTGACTACTATGAAAATAGTGGCGAAGGGCTAAGACATTACATGAAGGTGCTTAAAAGTAAAGCGGAAGAGTTTGGCTATAAGTATGCAGAGCATTGGGCACCTCATGATATTGATAACCGTGAGTTGTCAGGTGATGGTAAAAGCCGAAAACAAATTGCTAAAGAAGGTTACGAAATTGACGGGGAAAAATACAGCATTAACTTTAAAGTCGTTCCCAAAAACAGCGTTGATGATGGTATCGAATCAGTTCGTGAGTTATTACCAATATGTGCATTTGATTCAGACAGATGTGCGCAAGGTATTGCTAGTTTAGAAGCGTATCGTAAAGCGTGGGATGATAAAAATGGTTGTTGGCGAGATAAGCCGCTACATGACCACGCATCACACGCCGCTGATGCATTCCGTTATTTTGCTGTTGCTAATCGTAATAGACGCAGACCAGCTTACACTATTAAAATGGATACAACATTCTAATGAAACATGATATTACATTCATTCGACCTGAGCATAAACAGGCATCAATACATTGGGAAACAATGCGAGATGTTTGTGCTGGTGCTGAAATAGTTAAATCAAAAAGAAATAAATATTTACCTTTTCTCGATCCTACCGATGAAAGCGAACGAAATAAGCGACGAAACCAAGATTATATCAAGCGAGCTGTTTTTTATAATATTACTGGTAATACTAAAATAGGGTTAATTGGAATGGCATTTCGAAAAGACCCGACGGTCAGCCTTCCTGATAAGTTAGAATACCTTAAAACGAATGCTGATGGTGCAGGAACAAGTATTTACCAACAATCACAGGCTACTCTTGAATCAGTGTTAGAGGTTGGAAGGCATGGGTTATATGTTGATTACTCCGATGATTCTAATGAGGCAATGATTTTGGTTTATAAGGCAGAGGATATCATTAATTGGCGAACCAAGCGCATTAATGGTAAAGATAAACTTGTTTTAGTCGTTTTACGTGAGGTTGTCGAAGAACCAGAAGATTATGGTTTTAAAGACATAACTCAGTATAGAGAATTAGCAATAGAGGATAATAAATTTATATGTCGTGTTTGGCGTCGAGCAGGAGAAAATAACAGCGGACCATTTGAAATTAGTTCTAATTATCTTCCAAAACCTAAAGGTCATGAGAATTGGGATGAAATACCTTTTACTTTTGTAGGAGCACAAAGCAACGACCCAACAATAGATGATTCGCCGTTATCTTCACTAATTGAAATCAATTTAGGACATTATCGGAATAGCGCTGATTATGAGGACAGCTTATTTTTCTGTGGGCAAGTGCAACCAGCTATTAGTGGGCTTGATGAAGGGTGGCGAGATCATTTGGAACAAAACGGGGTCAAAATAGGCTCTCGTACTCCATTAATGTTACCTCAGGGTGGTAGTTTTATCTATGCTCAAGCGCAACCTAACTCATTAGCGAAAGAGGGCATGGATGACAAGCGCAATTACATGGTAGCTCTCGGCGCAAGGTTAATTGAGCAAAACTCATCGGTAAAAACAGCTACTCAAGCTAATGGAGATCAAACCGCATCAACATCGGTACTTGGCATTTGTTGCTCTAATATCTCAGAGGCTTATACAACCGCCTTAAGATGGTGCGCTCATTATCTTGGATTAAATAGTAATGATGTTACTTATACAATCAATCAAGAATTTATTTCTAAAGTTGCTGATGCAGGGATGATTACAGCCATTGTTAGTTCGTGGCAAACTGGAGCAATTAGGGATAAAGATATGATTAGAGCGATGCAAAAAATCGACATCATTGACCCTAGTGCAGATCCTGAACTGGTTAAGCAAGAACTAAAGGACGCAGAACCTCAGTTTACGGGGTAGTTTATGACAATCAATAAAAAGCTCCGCAATGAAGCTATTTATCATCGGTTCAATCTTATTGGCTATGAGAATAATCTAATCAGAGAATCACTGAAATTACTGGATATTGTTGACAAAGAGTTAACAGCACAACTTTACGTTGCGCTAGAAGACCTATCACCGAGTGATTTTAAAATATCTCGTCTTGAATCAATACTAGCAAGCTCCAAATCTCTAAAATCTGTCTCTGATTACTTATTTGGTGAATTGAGTTCACTTAGCGAGCATGAAATCAATTACCAGTATTCATTATTCGAATCATTGTTACCTGATAATGTTAAAAGCAAGTATCCGCTAATGCAAATATCACCAAATCAGATATTTACAGCCGTTAAAGCTAAACCCTTTCAGGGGCGGTTATTATCTGAATGGGCGAGCAATATCGAGGATGATAGACTTAAACGAGTAGCTAACGCCGTTCGGACCGGTTACGCAACAGGTGAAACTACGGAGCAAATAATAAGAAGGGTGAGAGGCACAAAGAAAAACAAATATAAAGATGGTGTATTAGAGGCTAGCAAACGCAATGTGTCATCTGTCATTCGTTCTGCTGTCTCTCATACTGCGGCTATTGCTCGAGAATCATTTGGAAACGCTAACAGCGATATAATCAAAGGTAAACAATGGCTATCAACGCTTGATACTAGCACCACTCCAATGTGCATAATTCGTGATTTAAAAGAGTACACATTAGATAACACGCCTATTGGGCATGATATCCCTTATGGTGATGGACCAGGCAAACTACACTTTTGTTGTCGCTCAGTTGAAACCTTTATTCTAAAAAGCTATCGAGAATTAGGAATTAATATTGACGAAGCACCAAGTGGTACAAGAGCATCAATGGACGGGCAAGTTCCAGCTAAAACCTCCTATCTTGAGTGGTTACAAGCACAATCAAAAGAAAGACAGGAGCAAATTTTAGGTATAGAACGAGCAAGATTGTTGAGGGATGGGGAGATAGCACCAGAAAATTTCTTTACTCGTGACGGGCATTTGTTAACGCTTGAACAGTTAAAAAATAGAGAATGCATTGTTGATTCAACCGTTAACTTAAAAACGATTGAAGATATTGAAAATTGGATGGTAAAGAAAAAGATAGCTGATAGCGTTCAATTCCCTAAGGGAACTTCATTAGAAAGCGCGAAAGAAGTTGCAGAAATATCGTCAGATATTATTAGGCGGTTTAATTTACCTAAATTATCATGGCTTGGTACAAAAGAGGGCTTTTCAGATAGCGCTGCAGGAGCCTATTATATATCCCAAAACTCTATCCATATGGCATCGTGGATGTTAGATGCAAGCGAGTGGGAGGCAATTGCAGAAAATGCAGCTATGCTTGGGTATAAAGATGTAGTTATCCATGAACTTGCTTTATCACCAGATAAAAAACAGTTAGCTAAAATAATTTCTAACTTAGATGTCCTACCTTATGCTTCTGTTCAAAGTATTAAAGGTACAATAGCTCATGAGTTTGGACATTATTTATATTACCAGGATGAACGATATCTATCTCAAATAACTCAAACTGCATATAATGATAAATGGGCTTATGTGCTCAGTTATTATTCATCTGATTCAAATGAAGAGTTATTTTCTGAAAGTTTCGCTTTATATATGTTAGGTGATGAAAAATCAAAAAAACGTATCCATCCATTAATACTTGAGTGGTTTAAAAAACATGACAAACGATAATCTTAGAAAAGTACACGAATTGATTCAAAATAAGCCGTGGGGTGATGATATATTGGAGCAGATTCAAGCATTGATCGATAAAGAATCAAGCGTACCAATCAAGCGTATGATGTCAATGAGTATGAGCTCAGTAATAAATAAACTCGAAAATCAGAAAGTAAAACACAAATAAATTAAAACAATCCAATTTAAGGTCGCTATATGCGGCCTTTTTTATTTTAAAAAAACGATCCTAAGGGGACATCATGTTATTACAAAAAATTAATCGAAAGTTTTATTCACAGGCAGAGGAAGGCGGAGAAGCAGGCAGTGGAGGCTCTTCAATTTCGCCAGAAATTCAAGCGATGATTGATAAAGTTTCTGATGAAAAAACGCTAGGTTTAAAGAACAAAAACAGCGAATTATTAGGAAAGCTAAAAGATACGACAGAAAAACTTAAACAGTTTGAAGGTATCGACCCTGATGCGGTCAAAGCTATCTTACAGCGATTTTCAGATGATGAAGAAGCTAAACTAATTTCAGCAGGAAAAATTGATGAAGTTTTAAGTAAACGAACAGAGCGTTATAGAAACGAGTTCGATAAAAAACTTAAAGCAGAACAAGAAAAAGCTGATAACGCACAAAAGAAAGCTGAGAAATATAGTTCAATCGTTCTGAGCAACAAGATGACTAGTGCCGCATTAAAAGCAGGTGCGTTATCGGAGGCATTAGAAGATATAAGTTTACGTGCTAAGGGCATGTTTGTTTTAAGCGATGATGGCGAGGCTGTCGCAGTAGGACAAGATGGCGAACCTTTACTTGGCAAAGATGGTAAAACCCCTTTAACACCACAAGAATGGGTTGAATCATTAAAAGATAATGCACCGCATTTATTCCCAAAAGCTGAAGGCACTGGAGGTGGCGGTCATAAGTCTGGCGGTTCAAATTTAGTTCGTTCAAAGATGACCAGTTTGGAAAAGCATAATTACATCCAAAAATACGGTCAACAAGCATATTTAAAATTACCAAAAGAATAAGAGGAAGCTAAATAATGGCAACTACTACAAATAACGATTTAATCATTTATGATGACTTGGCGCAAACTGCTTTTTTAGAACGCCGCCAAGATAATTTAGAAGTTTTCAATACCGCATCAAATGGCGCAATTTTAATTGATAATGAGCTACTTGAAGGCGATTTTCGTAAACGAGCATTCTACAAAGTAGGAGGTTCAATTGAAAGCCGTGACGTTAACTCAACCGCTTCAGTGGCGGGCAAAAAAATCGGCGCAGGTGAAGCTGTAGGTGTAAAAGTCCCGTGGAAATACGGACCCTATGAAACTACAGAAGAAGCATTCAAGCGACGAGGTCGTGATGTGTCAGAGTTTTCCGAAGTAGTCGGTGTTGATGTTGCTGATGCAACCACAGAAGGCTATATCCAATATGCTATTCGCTCGACAATAGCGGCTATTGAGGCTAATCCAACGATGATTGCTAGCGCAGATATTGCAACTGACGGCAAAAAAACCTTAACCAAAGGTTTCCGTAAATACGGTGATAAATTTAATCGTATTGCTTTGTTTGTCATGCATTCAACAACCTACTTTGATATTGTTGATCAGGCTGTAGATAATAAAATCTACGAAGAAGCGGGAGTTGTTGTATATGGCGGTCAACCAGGTACATTAGGCAAACCCGTTCTTGTAACAGATTGCGCACCAACAGATGCAATTCTTGGTTTAGTCGCTAATGCTGTAAAAATTACAGAGTCACAAGCTCCGGGTTTCCGCTCATACAACATTGATAATCAAGAAAACTTAGCCGTTGCTTATCGCGCTGAGGGCACAGTAAATATCGATTTACTAGGTTATAGTTGGGATACCTCAAAAGGTGCTAATCCTGATTTAGCCAAACTAAGTGATAAAGTAAACTGGAAGAAACATTTTGACAGTGACAAATCTACGGCTGGTGTTTTAATTAAATTAGAAGCACCGTCACAGAATACAAGAGCCGCAAAAAATAATGCTTAAAAGTAAGGGCATAAGCCCTTATTTTTTAGGAGGCTATGAATGATAAACACCGATCCTAATTCTAACGACTTTAACAGTTATGCAAGTATTGAAGAGTTAGAAGCATTCGCTCAAGCTAGAGGCATTACTTTACCTGACAATAAAGAATCCTTACTTATTAAAGCTATGGACTATTTGAATGGACTTAATTGGGCGGGGAAAAAAGCTAAGCTTGAACAGCCTTTGTCTTTTCCAAGAAAAGATATTGTGCTAGACGGTTACCTTTTACCTAGCGGTGTTATTCCAGTTCAGGTTGCAAAAGCACAATGCATGCTAGCTATTGAAGCCATTGCAGGTGATTTACTTTCCAGCATTCGAGACGCACCAATTCAATCTGAATCAATAGCTGGAGCACTAAGTGTTACTTACGCTATAGATAAATCAGGCTTTATACCACGATATCCTGCCGTTATATCAACTCTTAGGGGGTTGGTAGTGGGTGAAGGATTTTCTATAAATTGCATCGCTGAGAGGGGCTAATGGGTACTTTATATGGTCGCTCATTGAGCACCGCATCAAGGCTACTTGCAAAGTATGGCGAAAAATACAGCGTGCACAGAAAAGGCAAGGTCTCTATTGTAAATGGTAAAGAGGTTGTAACAGAAAGTGTTACGTTCACCGCGATAGGCATTAAAAAGAATTATAAACCGATCGAAATTGATGGTACCGTCATTCAATCAGGTGATGTTGAAATGGTATTTTCTGCTGATAAAGAACTGGCTATAAACGATTTAGTGACTATCGACGGTGAAAAATACTTAATTAAACAACCTAACCCTGTCAAACCTGCTGATATTTTGATTTGCTACAAAGCCCAACTAAGGAAAGCGTAATGTCAAACAACAGCACTAATTTTCTGCAATCTATTAACGCATTTGTAGACAAAGCAAAGGCTAATAGTGAGTTAATAGTAAAAAAGGGGTGTATTAATGTTTTGCAAGACATTATCAGAATGTCACCAGTTGGGCAACCTGCAATCTGGAAAAGCAAACCACCTAAAAACTATTCAGGTGGGCTTTTTCGTGGTAATTGGCAAATCTCATTTGATATTCCTGTTACTAATGCTATTGACAGAATCGACCCGACAGGTATGGACACGTTAAAAGATGGGATAGAACAAATTGGACGGTATACTTACGGCGTTAAATCAGTCTATTTCACTAACAACCTACCTTATAGTGTGAGATTAGAGTTTGGACACTCTAAACAAGCGCCTAACGGTATCGTTAGAATTGCCGCCTTAAACACTCAAGCTCATTTCGACAACGCCGCAAAAGGAGGTTAATAATTGATTTCAACAATCTCTGAATTGCTTGAATCACACCTTTATACTATCGCTAATCAACTGAATTTACAGATTGTCTACGAGAATATAGCAGCAACACCCAACGATGAAATTTACCTTAAATCTAATATTCTGCCAGCTATTACAACCAGCTTTGATTTAGACGGCGAATCACGGATTTATAAAGGTGTTTATCAGGTAAGCGTTGTGGCTCCAATCAATACTGGTAAATCACGCTCTCAGCAAATAGTAGAATCAATAATCAAGCATTTTCAACTCAACCTTGAATTAAAAAAAGGTAATCTTTCACTTTACATCAATTCTGTACCAAGCGCATATCCTGCGATTACAGATAAAACCACTTACACAATACCAATCAGCATGAATTACCGTGCTGATACAATTTAATTGGAGAATTTATATGGCATTTGCATTACCTAACGGCTCACGTGTATACGTGCAAAAATCAAAAGATACAGCATTAGAATTTGAAACTATTTCAAATGCTAAAGAGGCTGTAGCGACATTAAAAGCTAATCATGGGCTAGTGGTTGGCGATGAAGTTATCATTACATCAGGATGGTCAAAAATTAATAATGCAGTAGCTAAGGTGACTAAAGTTAATAACACTGATGTTACACTCGGCAATATTAATACCAGTGACACCAAATCATTTCCAGAAGGGGAAGGTAAGGGGACTTTAACCAAGATTTCTGCATGGGAGCGATTACCGCAAGTCAAAGAAGTTGCAACTGAAGGTGGTGAACAACAATTTACTCAAATTCAATTTTTAGATGACGACGCAGAGCGACAGTTACCGACCATTAAATCAGCTAAAAGCAAAAGTTTTACCATTGCTCATGATAGCTCTTTACCTATTTATTCATTATTAGAGGAATTAGACCTTACTAATGAAGTTGTAGCAATGAAAATGTATGTGCCGAAGGCGAAAGAGACTCGTTATGATGCTGTCCGTGTTTCGTTTGACCCGACCCCAGCGACCACAATTAATGAGATTGAAACTGTAAAAATCAGCATGACAGTTGAATCACCGGCAATCACTTTCTACAAAGATAAATAAGGATAATATTAATGGCAAAATTCAAATTAGTAGCAGAGCCAACTTTTAAATGCAAAGTTTTAATTCCACGAGCTGGGCAAGAGGACGGAGAAATCGAATTCACATTCAAGCATTATATTCCCAAAGAACTAGAAAATTTTGAAACTGAGTTTGAAGGTAAGCCTTTGGTAGATTACCTTTTAAAAATAGTCAAAGGTTGGAGTTTGGATGATGAGTTTAATGAGGCTAATCTTGATACACTCATCCAAAACTATCCAGCATCAGGTGGCGCTATTATCAAAACTTATTCTCGTGAGTTATTCGGCGTACGAGAAAAAAACTAATAGCGCTCGTTACTGCACTATATACACCTGAGCCGTCAAAAGAAGAATTGGCGGCTTTCGGGTTAACTGAATCGGATTACGATGATGAATATGTAGAGATATGGCAAGATAATTTGGATGCTTTCAAGTTGTTTAAAGCCATGTCTACGCAGTGGCGAACGAGCATGAGTGGAGTGTTAGGTCTTGATTATAACTGTATGGGTTGGGTCATGAAGATTAATAATATTACAGAAAGTGAAACTATTTTTAACGACATTCAAATAATGGAAAACGAGGCGTTGAAAATTCTACATAAATCAAAATAGGTAGGTAGATAAATGAGTACAGATATGTTGGTTGATAAAATTCAATATAAAGGGCTTGATATAACACTAATGTACATGAGTGGTGACGTTCGCCCAAATTATACTGAATCAAAATACGGCTTCATACCAACCATTAAAATTACTGTTATTATTAAAGGTATTCTTAAGTTAATTCCTGATGCAGACGTTCGACTTAAATATGTTGAAGATTTAAATCCAAGCACTGTAATGGGTGATGTTTACAAAAATGCTTTTGAGTACGCTAAATCAATTATTGATGGAGGATATGCGGGATAACCCGCATATTTATTAATTTTCATATTTATCTAGTTGCTGATAAATGTGTAATACCTCACCATAGAACTGATGAGCATATTTTGAAATTTCTATATCTTTAGGGCTTTTTCCCGTTTTATCTGAGCCATAAATTTTATCAAGGCTTTTCATAATATATTCACCAAAATTTTCATGATTTGGTGTCATTTTTAAAAGTACAGCAAAATAAAAAGGCAAAACTTTATTGACTGCATTTTTATTGCTGTATAATATTTCAAATACCTTCTCAGGTTGCTCGTGAAGTTTTTTAAAAAAATCTAAATTGTCTTCGTACATATTATTTCCTCTTGAAGCATATCAACCATAACCTCGATTTAACTAACAACTATGCGGTCACATAGTTGGGTTGAATTGACATGGTAGATCAAATTTTATACAAAATAAATGACGGATTTTTTATTGCTCCAAATCCTTAAATAACATACCATTACCTAAAAAGGAGATGGTATGAAAAAGTTTATTTTGAAGTGTGTCGCTTTAATTGTGATACTAGCAGCCATAGGATGCATTATCATTTTTAATCATATTACTAGATATGTTCACGATGATGATTTGCTATATTACAAGTCCGCAGAATATTGTTCATCAATAATAAAAAAAAGCATTAATTCAGAGTCATTTTATTCTCCTAAAAAAATAACGGTCATAATCAAAAAAGCTAATGATGATGAACTGGAAAAATATATTTCTAAGAAAAAATTTGGATTGTATGAACAAGATTACAATAAAAAACTTTTAAGTCTATATAATTATAACGTACTACTTGATTATGATGACCAAAAAATATTTAACATAAATCCTGAATCTCTTGTGCTGTGTGAATTTAGCGTAATCCATGCTGATAATTATGGTTTTTACTTACCAAAGCTAGAAGCTATTACATTTAACGTAGAAAGATATTCGGGGACGGATTTATTGTTAATGTCCCCAGAAACCATTAAGCACAAAGAGCTAAATAAATCTAATTTTTGGGATAAAATAGATTATTTATTAAACAATAAACTTAGAATCATAAATGAATAACAAATTTTAAAGCATTAATTCAACCGCCTTCTGGCGGTTTTTTTATGTCTGGAGAAACAATGGCAGAGGCGATTACATCACTTACACTTGAAATCAATACACAAAGCGTTGACGAAGCAAGCAGAAAATTAGATGCATTCAGTAAAAAAGCAGAAGATGCGGCATCAGCTACTGATGAATTAACAGCGGCAAAAAAACGTTCACTAAATGTAACTGATGAAGAGTTAAAAGATTTTGAGCGTGTTTATCAGAATGCAGTAAAAGGTGCTAAAGCCTCTAGAATTGCGGCAGAACAAGAACGAAAGCTTGCGGCTGCTAGGAAACAACTTGCTGAATCTGGCGACAAACTTTATACAAGCTACAGGAAACAGATTGACGGATTAAACAATGTCAATACCGCATCAAAAGATTTAGAGAAAATCACTGGTCAATTAAAAGAGTCGTACAAATCTGGTGCTATTGATATCAACAATTATAATCAATTGCTATCTGATGTTGCAGTAAAACAAAAAGAAGTAACAATCGCGGAGACATTAGCAACTAAAGCCAAAACTGACTTTATCAATAAACTAAAAGCACAGGTAGCAAGTCAGAATTTAACAAAAGAACAATTACTAAGTTATCAAGCTGCGCAACTCGGTGTTAGTTCTTCGGCTGATATCTATATTAAAAAGATAGCACAAGCCTCTACTGCCACTAAAAATTACGAAACAGCGACAAGAACAGCAACAAATCAAGCCGCTAAAATGCAAATGCAGCTAATGAGAGGTAATTTTTCTGGCATGAATTCGCTTGGCATGTCGATGATCATGAAAAACGGTATTGGTAGCACTTTTAGCACGCTATTAACATCGCTAAATCCACTTAATATCGGTATTTCAGCAATGGTCGGATTGCTCGGTAGCATGATACCAAAATTGTTTGAAGCTGAGAATGCGACAGAGAAATTAGCTGATGCACATGAACGATTGAATAAAGTATTTGTTCGCAATAAAGATGGCGCAATAGCTCTTTCAGATGAAATTGCAAAAATTGCAAGGAGAAATAAAAAACTAGCTGATACAATGATTTTAAACGCTAAATTTTCAGCCGAAAGCGTTGTTAAAGAGTCAGTTAATGCGATAAATGATATTTTTGATAAATATAATAAACGAGCTTCTAACGAATTTATGTTGCCGACCGAATTTTCTGATGTGCTGAGGTCTGTAGATGCGTTAAAGAAAAGAGGCGTTGATCTTAATGAGTTGATGAATAATCTCTCATCATCATCTTATCAGTCATACGGTCATATTAAAATTTATTCACAAGAATTATCGAAGCAACTCGGCATAACAGAAGAAACTGCAGTTTCAATAATTAGTCTGATGTCTGATATAAAACAAGAAACAGACAAAATTAAAGCTGCCGAAAAACTCGCTGAACTGAGCGAAAAGTTACAAGATTTAAATAAATCTTCGGGTGGAAAGAATGAAAACTTACGCAATTTAGTTTCAATAATTTCAGAAATAACGGAGAGTGCACTGGAAGGCGCAGACGTATTATCATTGTTTAAAAATAAAATCAATGCACTTTCAACTGCCACGAATAATTTTGAGAGGTGGCGACGAGCTGGTATGTCACCTACAGAACGCGCAGCAGCAGATATTGCACAAATGCGCAAAGATGCATATGAAATAAACAAACATCTTAAACCGACAGATAAAGGATATATCACTGATGATGAGATGAAGAAAATTGAAGCTGGTATCAAAGCAAGTTCTTCAAACGGAAAAACAAAAGGCAACCATTTTAATGACCTTTTACAATCATCAAGACAGCAAGAAATCAGCTTGATGAATCAACTAAAATCATTACGTGAACAATCATTAACAGTCAACACTATCACATCTGAGCGTAAAAAATACTTTGACTTACAAGCGCAAATCGAGGTGCTGGAGAGCAAAACCGATAAAAGCAAACTTACTGCACAGGAAAAATATATTTTAGGTCACAAAGAGGCATTATTAGCACAGCAAGCGAAAAATGCGGCTTTAAGTGAAGAGATTGCACAATACGAAACAGCAACAAAAGCGCTTCGTAAAATGCAAGAGTACTCTACCAACTTGGTTGCAAAATCTCAAGCTGAACAGGCCACGTTTGGAATGACTTCTAAAAATGCTAGTCGTTACAATGAAATGTCAGAGTTAAATGCTCAGCGTGATATAGCATTGAAAGGAACTGGTAATCCTAATGAGATAGCCAAGGTTACTGAAGAATACAACAAGGCAAAAGAGGCGCTACAACAAAGCTGGCAATTGGAAGACAAAAATCAAGGCGATTGGCTAACTGGTTTGAAAGTGGGAATGTGTGAATTTGCGGAAGATGGGCAAAATGTATTTAAAGGTTTTCGTGATGTTGCAAATAATGCCATGAGTTCTATTAGTAGTGCATTAACTGATTTAGTAACAACAGGGAAAATGAATTTTAAATCATTAACAAAGTCGATTTTAACTAACATTATTGAAATTATTAATAAGTTGTTAGTTGCACAGGCAATTCAATCCGCAATGGGTTGGATGGGCGGTGGCTCAGGAGGCGGTGGAGCAGGAGCTGGAGCTGCTACAGGTGGGCTACAACAAGCCTATAGCGGTGGGCTAATTCATGGTTACGCTAAAGGTGGCGGTGTCGGTTATAGCGACGAACCTGGTGGGTTTACTGGTAATGGTAATAAATACACTCCAGCAGGCATTGTGCATAAGGGTGAATTCGTTTTTACAAAAGAAGCAACCAAACGACTTGGCGTAGCAAATTTATACGCATTAATGAGAGAAGCTCAGCACGGTTATGCAAAAGGTGGATATGTCAATCTTAGCCCAGCTTCACCAGTAGCTTTTACTAGTAAATCTAACAATTCATCAAGCGCTATTAATGTAACTACAAACGTGGCGATTAATATGCAGTCTAATAGCGATTCACAAGCCAACAAGACAGATATCAATGTGGCATCTCTAAGGCAACAGGTAAAAGCTATTGTTCAAGAGGACGTGAATGTCATGTTTGAAAAATCAGCTTCGCCTGGTGGAAATTTATATAACTTATTAAATAATAGGTAAATTATGGTGGATACATTCATATGGCGCACTATGGGTACTCCGAAGTGTACCGATTCAACTAATGTTAATGAAGCTAAATTCGGTGATGGTTATACTCAGTTATCCAGTAACGGTATTAACAATAATAGTGAAACATGGGAATTAACATATACGGGCGAAAAAGAAGAGATAGCGAAAGTTAGAGCCTTTTTAAATTCTCACATTATCAACTCTTTTAAGTGGATAAACCCATACGGTGAAGAAAAGCTGTATCGAGTTGTCAATAAATCAATCGAATCTGAATTTGCTGGCGGTAAAGTTGTTTCGCTATCGTTTCAGTTTGTACAATCCTATGCGCCTTAATTGCCATATTATTCCTACCAAATCCACAAATGTGGACCTTTTTATTATCTGGAGAAAATAAATGTCGATTACTCAAGACTTGCAATCGCTTGAAGGTAACCAATTAATACAGCTTATTGAGGTTGACGGAACTAAATTTGGACTTGATGAGGTTCTGCGATTTCATGCGCATAACATACCTCCGGATGGGTGGGCTTCTTTTGTTGCCGATAATTTACCGTCAATTCGTTGGCAAGGTAATGAATATTTGCCGTTCCCATACGAATTAAGCGGTATCGAATTAAGTAGTACAGGCTCACAACCGACACCAGAATTATCCGTAGGTAATATTGACGGTAGGGTGACTCGGCTTTGTCTTGATTACGATGATTTAGTACAAGCTAAAGTCAAGATTCATACTACGATGGCTAAGTATCTTGATTCGGATAACTGGAAAGAAGGTAACCCACAAGCCGATCCGCTTCAAGAACGTTTGCAATTATTTTTTATTAATAAAAAGAAAGAAGAAAGCAAAACGGTAATCAAGTTTGAACTTTGTTCACCATTTGATATTCAAAACTTGCAGCTTCCAACTCGCCAAATCGCTACAGTTTGTACGTGGTGTATGCGAGGTTGGTATCGAACTGGTACAGGTTGTGATTATGCAGGTAATAACTATTTTACTAAAGATGGGATACCGACCGACGACCCATCAAAAGACGAATGCGGTGGTTTACTAAAAGACTGCAAAGCAAGACATGGCAATAACCCCCTTCCGTTCGGTGGTTTTCCCGCGGCTAATCTTCAAGGTAAATAATATGCGACAAAGATTATTTGATTCAATTTTAAAACACGCTGAAAAAGAGTATCCGAACGAGGCTTGTGGGTTGATTGTTGATACAGGTAAAACACAAAAATTTATACCATGTAAAAACATGTCGGATAATCCAAAAGAGCATTTTCTAATTTCGCCCGATGAACAGCTAGAGGCTGAACAGCAAGGCGAAATCATTATGATTATACATTCTCACCCAGATTCGCCAATGCTCGTGCCGTCTGAGTTTGACCGTATTCAATGTGATTATTCAGGCATTGAGTGGGGCATTGTGTCTTATCCGGAAGGCGATTTTTGTACAATTTCACCACGAGTTAATCGAGATTATACTGGTCGTCAATGGCTACTTGGTTATGCTGATTGTTGGGCTTTGATCATGGATTATTATCAACGCGAATTTAATATCTCACTTAAAAATTATTCGGTTGCGCGAGAATGGTGGGAAGACGGAAAAGAGAATATTTATGACGACAACTGGCAAGCTGAAGGATTTATTGAGGTTGAATTAAAAGACATGAAAGTTGGTGACATGATAATGATGAAGCTTAATTCAAGCGTAACAAATCACGCCGCCCTTTATGTTGGTGATAATCTCATTCTCCACCATGCATTCGGTCAGTTATCTTCACGAACCCCATACGGCAAATATTTTCGAGATAGAACAGTCCGCATTGTGCGACACAAGGAGCGATTCGATGTTAAGTAGCGTTACTTTTAAAGGTTCGATGGCTAAACAATTTGGCAAAAGTCATCAATACGATGTCCAAAATATTAGGGAGTTATTGAGAGCGTTATGCGCAACCAAAAAAGGCTTCGAAAAATACATGTCCACCGCGCATTTAAAAGGCGTTAAATTTGCTTTTTTTGTAGATGGTAAAAACATTGGTATAGATGAGTTTGATATTAATGCAACTGGTAAAAACTACATGATTATGCCTGTGTCACAAGGCGCTAAAAGAGGTGGTTTTCTTCAAATTATTATTGGAGCAATTGCTTTAGTAGCGGCATTTTTTACAGCAGGAGCATCATTAGCCGCATGGGGGGCAGCAATGACAGCGGCTACTATTTCTGCCACCTCAATTTTAACAAGTATCGGTATCAGTATGATGCTTGGCGGTGTTGTTCAAGCATTAAGCCCTCAACCTAAATTTAAAGCGGGTACATCATCTCACGCTGAAAATAAACCCAATTACGCATTTGGTGCACCAGTTAATACTAACTCTGTTGGCTACCCCGTGCCTATTCTGTTAGGTGAACGTGAAATTGGTGGCGCATTTATTAATGCAGGTATTTATACGGAAGATCAACAATAGGTGAATTATGAAAATTATTGAAGGTCAAAAAGGTGGAAGTAAGAAACCGCACAAGCCTTACGAACAGCCAGACAACTTGCTTTCAACAGCTAAACTTAAAGCACTTATAGCATTAAGTGAAGGTGAAATCGAGGGTGGTTTAACGGCACAAAATATATTTATTGATAACACACCTCTGGCAAATCCTGATGACTCGTATAATTTTAAAGGTGTTCATTGGGAATTTCGTAATGGCAGTCAAACACAAGATTATATCCAGGGGATGCCTGAGGTCAGTAATGAATTGAGAGCTGGTTATAAAGTTAAAGCCAACAAACCTTGGGTGCGTTCCTTTTCTAACTTGGAACTTGATGCAATAAGAATAAAACTAAACCTACCGGTACATGTCCAATATCAAGATAATGGCGATTCACTTGGAACAATTACGCATTATGCTATTGATTTATCTGTTGATGGTAGTGTTTTCGAAACAGTTGTTAATGGTGCGTTCATCGGAAAAACAACGTCAGAATACCAACGAGATCACCGTATAAATCTTCCTAATGCCATTCAAGGCTGGACAATTCGTGTCAGACGAATAACTCCCGACTCAACATCAGGCAAATTAGTGAACGATTTTGGCGTTTTTTCTTATGCTGAAGTTATTGATAGTAAATTACGTTATCCAAATACAGCGCTACTTTATGTGGAGCTTGATGCAAGTCAATTTAATGGGTCTGTACCAAAAATAACATGCAAATTGAAAGGAAAATTAGTCCAAGTTCCCAATAATTACGATCCAGTATCACGAAATTATTTTGGTGAATGGAATGGTACTTTCAAGATGGCTTACACTAATAATCCCGCGTGGCTAGCTCATTATTTAATGCGTGATGAGATAGCGGGAATGGGATTAAGAATTGATTCCACGATGGTTGATAAATGGGCTATTTATCAAATTGCTCAATATTGTGATCAAATGGTTTCTGATGGCAAAGGTGGTAAAGAGCCTCGTTTTGCTTGTAATGAGTTTATACAAAGTCAACGTGATGCTTATACAGTCTTAAAGGATTTGGTCGCTTCATTTCGAGGAATGAATTTCTGGGGAAACGATCAAATTTATTTAACGGCAGATATGCCACAAGATGAACCCGATTTTATTTACCATTCTTCAAATGTTGTTGGTGATTTTGTCTATTCGGGCGGTTCGTATAAAAACCGTTATACATCGTGCTTGGTTGCTTATTCTAATCCTGATGACCATTATTGTGATGATGTTGAATCTGTCTGGGATCATGATTTAATGCGTCGTTATGATGTTAATGTTATGAAGCTAACTGCCATTGGCTGTACATCACAAAGCGAGGCGCAACGCCGAGGCCGCTGGGCATTGCTTTCTAACGTAAAAGATGGCATTGTGACCTTCACTGTAGGTCTGGACGGTTATATTCCTTTACCTACTCGTATTATTGGTATCGCCGATCCTTCGCGTTCGGGCAAAGAAAATGGCGGTAGAATTAATAATGTATCTGGCAGAAAAATCACTTTAGATAGACCGATTGATTACGATGTAGGGGACAGATTAGTAATTAATTTACCCGACGGAACCGCACAAAGCCGAACTATAAAATCAATTAGTGAAGATAAAAAAACAGTTACTGTAACAGCTAATTATAAAGTTCCCCCTGTTGCTGAAGCAGTTTGGTGTATTGATAGTGATAATGTTGCTATTCAATATTACAGAGTTACATCTATATCAGCAAAAGAAAACCAACAATTTACTATAACAGCAGTTCAACATGATCCTGATAAATTTAAATATATTGACGATGGCATACGATTAGAGCCAAAACCAATAACGGTGACACCTCCTGGTACTATATTAGCTCCTAAAAATATAATTATTTCTGAAAGTAGCCATGTTTCACAGGGTCTATCTGTAGCATCTATGAACGTAAACTGGGATAAAGTGGATGGCGCTACAAATTACGTTGCACAATGGCGTAAAGATAATTGCAACTGGATTAATATTGGAAAAACTAATGGCACTAGTTTCACCGTTAACGGTATTTATTCAGGTGTATATGATGTCCGTGTACGGGCGGTTAACGCTGTCGATGTTTCGTCTCCATGGGCTTACTCTGAATCTACAGCAATTAAAGGAAAAGTTGGGAAACCTGATAAGCCGATAAACTTTACTGCTTCAGATGATGTGATATTCGGAATTGATTTAAATTGGTCATTTCCAAAAGGTAGTGGTGATACTAGTCATACAGAAATTCAATACTCTACTAATGAAAACGAAGAAAACGCACTATTGCTGAGCAATATAACTTATCCAATTTTTAATTATTCTCAAACTGGGTTATCAATCGGACAGGTATTTTTTTATCGAGCGCGATTAGTCGATAAAGTCGGTAATACAAGCGATTGGACAGATTGGGTTAGAGGTATTTCAAGCACTAACACTTATGAGTTAACTGATCATATTTTCAATGAAATCAAAGGAACTGACGCGTGGAATTCATTAGTAGATTCTGTAGATAATTCGACTATTAGCTCAATAGAAAATGCAAAATCAATTATTGAAAATGCATTATCTAATGACATGGAAACTAAACGCCGAAGAATAGAAAACGGTCAGCTTTCCGCTGAAATTACTGAAACCAACGCTGTTTTATTATCTGAAAAAGAAGCTACAGCAATGATACTAACCGAATTGAAGTCAAATTTTGGTAATGTGAGTAGCAATTTAAGTGAGCTGAAACAGACAGTATCGGAACAAAATTCAGCAACAGCGCAGGCAATTCAATCTATCAACACAAAAGTTGGTGACGTTTCAACCTCAATATCTGATGTTAGTAAAACGGTAAATAATTTAGATGGAAAAATTTCCGCATATCGAACAATGAAGGTTGAAGTTGACAATAAAGGTCAACAGTATGTTGCTGGCATGACGATGGGGGTTGAAAATACCGATAAAGGTATGCAGTCTAATGTTATCTTTTTGCAAGATCGTTTTTCAATAATGAATGCGGCTGGAGGAAATCCTCAAACAGTTTTCACAACACACGGCAATCAAGTCATTATTAATGATGCTGTTATAGGTGATGCTTCAATTACTAACGCTAAAATTAAAGACGCATCAATAACTAGTGCTAAAATTGCTAGTTCAATTCAATCTGATAATTACTCTCAAGGCAGAACGGGGTGGATTTTGCACAAAAATGGACAGTTTGAAATAAATGGGATGTTTGAAGGGCAAAGCAAAGTATTAATTAATAATCAGGGAGTAAAGGTCTTTGATGAAAGAGGCACGTTACGCGTTAAATTAGGTAAATTGAGGTAGATAATATGTTTGGAATACAAATTTTTGATGATGATCAGCGTGATGTTATTAGTTTCATCCAACCTATTTATATTTTGGATTTTTTCCATATAGATGCATGGACTAATGGACAAAAAACTTACTCTTTTGAAAATGATTTATTTACTTTTAGCTGGGTTTCATCTTTTGGTCAAAGTGATTCTAACGCATTTCTAAATGTTGAAATTTTTAACAACACTTTAAAATGGGCTTGCGGTGGATATTCTTTTGATATTTTTGTTTTTTTAAGGGCTATATAATGAGTTATGGGTTGATTATAAGGGGTAATGATGAAAAAACATTTATAACTCCGAATGTTACTCCTATGAATTTTATAAAAAAAATCATAATAAATGTACCTGCTTCTAGGAACAAACAGAAAATAAGTGTTAATACTTTCATTCCTGATAGATATATTGTTTTACCATTTATTCGGGCAGTTAATTTGAGGTGGAGGACAGCAAGTGCTAGACTAATTCAATCTAATCCGATAAATGGCTATAAAACATTTATAATTGACGCTGATTCAGAGGGCTTTGAGTTAGAAATTTATTTGTTTGCGAATTTTATACCAAAATTAACGAATTATGGACTAGAAATATATAATAAAGGTCAAGATTTGGTTTACAATAATATTTGCCAACCGCTTGAGATAAAATTTTGCCCAAAACCTGATCATTATTTTTTTGGTCAAAATGGGGAGAGGAAATTAACAGATATGATAATGATTGAACAAGGTTTCCCAGTAGCCGCTCTTTGTACTAGTTACGGTTTAAAATCTTTTACTATTGGTGCTAATGGAGGGCATATTACATACCATATCTTCTCAACAGCTATAGGAAGCCAAGTTGGTTTGCATCTGATGTATTATACATCAAGCGATAAATATCAGTATAATTATCCCCAAATAGGAGATATAGCTTACATTGACACGAGGAAATATCAATGAAAAATTTTTTATTAGTAAATTTATGTTTCATTTTATCTATTTTTCTATCCGCTTGTACACCGGGTTTGAGTGAACAGCAAAAAAATAGTAACCAAATTTCTTGTGATGTAGCGCCTATTGGCGCAAGACCACATGTAGATTGCCAACCATCAGGTGGCGGCGCGAGAGGTCGATAAATAAAATATAAATTTAATAACCGCATAAAGCGGTTTTTTTACGTCTAAAATGAGGTAAATTATGGCGTGGTATAAAGAAGGTTCTATAACATTGGAGCAAAACAGCAAAAAAGTCATTGGTAGCGGGACAAAATGGACTAATCCGCTGATTGGTATTTGTTCTGGTCAAATGCTAATTTTAAAAACGCAAAATACAATCGAAATATACGAAATTGCATCAGTACAATCTGACACTGAATTAACATTAGCTAAACAGTATGACGGCGAAACAAAATCAGGTTTAGACTATGAAATACCAACCGTCCCAAAAGTATCAATAGAAGCATTAGCGTTGCGTATATCTGAAATGCTCAATTACTATCAGCAACAAATGGAAGGTTGGCAGACAGCATTAACAGGTGAAGGGGAAGTTACTGTTACAGCTCCCGATGGCGGAGTTGTCACTATTAAGTCACAGTATTCAATACAAAAAGAATTAATACAGTTGGTTGAACAATCCAAAGATTTTGCTAGTTCAGCGAACAAATCATCAGCAACAGCAACAGAAGCGGCTAGTATAGCAGTAACAAGTTCAAATGAAGCTAATCGCTATGCAGATAATGCAAGAGATTCGGCAACCGAATCTAGTCAGTCAGCTACAAACTCGGCAACTAGCGCAACTGAAGCTAAAGCATCGGAAACTAATGCTCAATCATTTGCAGATGAAGCAAAAGCAAGTGCTGATAAGGCAAAAGAATGGGCATCAACAGTTGATAATTCTAATTTTATTCAAAAAAATGGAAATGAAAAACAATGTATCAATGGTCAGTTAGACGTTAATTTATTAACAGAAAATGGCGATAGAGTATATTCACCTAATAATAAACCAACACCAGACATTATAGGTGCGTTACCATCTATTAGAAGTGTAGTAAATGGCGTACCTACCTACTCAGTAGGTGATCATGTTGAGTTTGAAAAGACGCTAACAGTTGGTGGTAAATCTGTTATTACTGATTTAACTGACGTTGATAATAAAATTGAGTTAATCAACACTGAGTTATCTAATACTAGAAATCAAATTAATACTCTCAATAATCGTATTTACGTTGTTGAGTCATATTGTGATGGTTATAGTTGGTACCGTGTCTATTCAGATGGTTTTATTGTGCAATCAAGCACAGCATTAATAGGAATACCGAATGCAAATGTGGTTTGTGGCACATTAATTAATTTGCTGAAACCAATGAGAACGCTCCACTATGGAGTTTCCATTGATAAACTCTATAGTGGAGCTTGGGGAATGAATGCATTTTCGTCCTCTGAATTGTATCAATCATCATTTTGGTTAGCTGCATACTCAACTATAGCGTGTGACGGTTGGATCAGATGGACAGTACAAGGATATTAATATGACAATTACAAATCAAGAATACGCCGAAGCTGCGATAAAAGCTAACGAGGCTGGTAAGGCGTTAAAAATTAAAGATGGCAAGTTAATTTTTATTGAGCCTGAGCCAATGAGGTTAACGAATGAACAAATAATTACTCAAAATCAGCATATTAAAGAATCGTTATTGAAAGAAGCCAACAGCGAAATAGATATACTCAACGATAAAATAGAGTTCGATGATGCCACTGATGACGATGTAGCAATGTTAAAAAAATGGAAACTATATCGAATTAATCTAAAAAAATTAGATGTATCAGATATCAACGTTATTTTTCCAGAAAAGCCACAATAGCCTCTGCAGTCATAGCATCAATCTTCAACTTACAATACTCTACAGCATCAGACAACATCACAAAATCGGCGATATCGTATAGTGTTTTCTGCGTTTGATAGAACACGTAATTGTGCTCGTCGTCGCTGTTGATAATGTAGCACTCGCCCGATAAAATCTTCGGGCGTATGTAAATTGGTAGCGTGTAGTTTATTGTTATCATGATGAGTAAGGTTAGAATTTTTTGGGTATTTTATATTGATTGTGTTTTGATGTGAAATTGTGAAGTGAGATTTAAATAAATACTGATGACGGTATTTTTGACGGTAGGTGCAAATTGGCATTGTTATAATTAATTGAATTTAAAAGAATTGATATTAATTTCAATAATTGAGTGGGAGTAAAGACTTTTTTAGTTGATAACTAATTATAATTAGTGTATCTAAAAGCCAGTGATATTAGTTATATCACTGGCTTTTTTAATTATCTAATTTTGTATTGCTTATTTTTTTACAAATTTATATTATTATTTTATTAAATTTTAGCAAAAGTTAGATCTTTTAACTCTCGGTTAAGAAAATAGCAATAATAAAATTTTGCTATACAAACAAATATTAAATTAAGTTATTAAAAATAATTTCTATAAATTCCTCATTATTTTTATAAAATACCTTAATTTTATAGTTTCATGGAAATCAAAAGTTTATTTAGAATTAATTAGGAATTAGATTTTTATATTATAGAAGAAGAAATTATAAACATGGTGAAGCACAATGGATGATACATGGTTTTTTAGATTAATTTCTTTTGTTAAAAGAAAAGGTTGTATAATTCTTCAGTTTGATTCCGAGATGGTTGAAAGGGCATCATTATCTAAACATGGTCTTAATGAGTTTACCAAAACTTACCTTCATGATTTAACTAAAAAAATATCACCGCCATTAGTTTGTTTCATTTTATACCAACCACTCGAATCATGCAAAACCCAATTAAATATAGGTGTACTGAGTTCAAATGCTGCAATTTCAACGTTTGAAAGTAGAATTAAGTATAAAAATGGCAAAAAATTATTTAGTAACCTAAAAGAACTGTTAGATAAGAATCATGATTTGGCTGTGAGTGAAATATTATCAATAAAGAAACAAGTCACTTATGTAAAACCAAATCTTAGCGTGAAATTGATAGAGTTGTTGAGTAGTTTCACTAGTAATCATAATTCTTTACAATATATATCTGAATCTCTCAATACTCCAACAAAATATAGTAATAATTCAGCCTTGCAAGAGGATGCAATTCAAACAGCATTAAGAGCATTTGGTATTAATAACAATGAATTTGCTTTAGATATCACTTTGATGGAAGATAAATCTACAGGATTGCTTAGATTAAAGGATAAAAACGATTTAATATCAGAAAACTTTGGAGATCCTGAATTAAAACTTTTAAAACCCACTAGATTTATTGAAGATAATGCCATTGCTAAAGATGTTTACTCCTTATTATCAAGGTATTCTTTAGAAATAAATTCACTAACAGGTAAAGCATTATTTGAAAAAAATGGTGAGTATCTAGAAATTTACACTGCAAATAGAACAACTTTAGAACAAGCATTAGGTGTTGATTTAATTTATATTAATTTAACTCAAAAAAACACAGTCATGGTTCAATATAAAATGTTAGAACAAAATGAGAATTCAACACAAAGAGATTGGATTTATTATCCTAATGAAAAAATGAGGGATGAACTTACTCGAATGCGACGTTTTAATCAATGTTTAGGACCTGATACTAATGAATATCGTCTTAATAAAAGTGCATTTTATCTTAAATTTGTAAAACGTGATGCTGCATTAAAAAATGGATCTATTATTCTTCCACTAGACCATTATGAAAAAATTGTAGATAGTTCAAGAGTAAGAGGTCCCAGAAAAGGAGTAAGAATTAGTTACAATCAACTAAAAGGGCAATATTTAAGGCAAGGTCCTTTTTTAGGGCTAATTCAATCAGGGTATATCGGAAGTTATAGCAAAACGACTGGAGCATTGAGAACGATAATTAATGAAATAGTTGATGATAATAGAGCTGTTATTACTGCAATTCAGCGGCAAGCAAAAGCATAATTTTTATGATAATTATATAGATTAAAACACAAAATAATTCATCGTTGTCCTGTCAAATTAGCAATAGCAGCTTGTAAAACTTGCCAGCTGATTTTAGCTGTATAATTATCAGGATTAAATCTTTGAGCTAATTGTTGTCTTGGATGAATATAGTTTCTAAAGTCCCTCAGTGTGTGTCCATATTTCTTTATATCTAGAGAAATAAGCCCTATTTCATAAGCAACATCTATAAGCTGCGCTAATGACCAATCGTGAAATTGAAGAACTATACCTGTATTTTTATCTTTAGCCGCTGAGTTTGCTAGATTAAATAATTTAGGGTTTTTGCCTGCTACGTCAAGTAATATACCCTCTAAAGTACTACCACATAAAAAAATTGCAGCTAAAGGTGCATTATTAATAGTGTATTTAATTTCATGGAGTCGTTGTTTTATGACTGATTCAAAACTAGTGTCTAAATTTAGTTTGCTAATGTTAATTGAAGAATAATCTATATTTAAAAATTCTTTTTCTGTTGTTTCATCACTAGATTTGTTAAGTAATCTATTAATAATAGTTTGTACTGCTTTTTTATTTTCATTAGATACTATTTCTATAGTACAAGCGTATTCTAAAAGAGCCTCAAGTAGTTTACCTGTAGTTTGATCATCTTCTAACTCCCAAAATGAGCGTAATCGATTTATTTTAGAAGCACCATTGAAGTTATATTTTTCAGTATAAATATCTATACCATTTTCTTGGAAAAAATTAGAAAAAGTTCGATTACTGAAATTTAAAACATAACCTCCGCGATTAAATAGTTTTTCTAGTATGTTTTTTTCATGCATTTTGAGTGATGACATTCAAAATATCTCTATAATATAACAAAAATTCCTAATATTATGGCATAGCTCATTTTTATATACACTATAAAATACTTTACTATTAATTATATATACAATTATACATTTAATTTAAAACTCTCAAGACTTAATAAGGATAAAAGCCATTCATTTCAGAATGGCTTTTTTACTTAGAATAAAATTATTAGAATTTAAAATGATAATAACGAATTATAGTAAATCATATACTTTTAAATAATCGTTCGTTCCGTTGCATACCAGATTAACGATTGTGAGTGATCAATAAACTGATTTTCATCATCTAATAATAATTGGATGGCTCTTTTGGCTTCAGGTGAAGTTCTGATACTTAACATTTTTTCTTTACTTTGCCAGTAAATTTCAGCCATTCCATCAAAATCAAAAATAGGTGCATCTCTGCTATTGCGCATGGCATTTCCCGGATTTTTATCTTGTAATGGTACGCTTTGGACATAATGAAGAATTCCTAGTGCTTCTTTTTGTGAATTAACTAAAGCCGCATGGTGGTTACGCCAATAATCATCAAATTCTTGATAACTTAATGTCTTTTTGCGTTTAACTAACGTAATTAATTTGATCATTTAATACCTCCTTTAATAAATACGAGCATATGATAAAGTATGACAGTGCTGTTAGAGTCAATAGGAGGTGTTATGAAAATTGGTGAATTATCCAAACTTAGTCAAATTAGTATAAGGATGCTTAGATACTATGAAGAAGCAGGACTTCTTTCACCAAAACGTACTGTTTCAGGTTATCGACAGTTTGAAATAGAGGACATTGACCGAGTTAAACTAATTCATAAGTTAAATAATGCAGGATTAACATTAAAAGTTATATGTAAGATCCTCCCTTGTTGGCAACATCAAAATAAAAAGTTTTCGCCTTGTAAAGAGTTCAAAATGGGGTTGAATGAAACTTTGTTAAAACTAGATGAACAAATTCAACTTTTACAGCAAAGTCGTAGTCATTTAATAACCTTGTTAGAAGAAAATTAAAATTCATTTTTCACCGTCAGAATAGGTTTTTAATAGCCAAATGTTAAGATAGAGTGGGTTGTTACCTAAATTTACAAAACAATGGATAATTTAATCCTGTTTGGGTTAGGGTTATCATTTTAATTACAACGATATTGATAAAAATTATGGGTAGTTTTCTTTTAATAATCCTATTATATCGCTAGACAGTGGTTATCTTTATTTATTTTTGCAGATTAAAGATGATCTAAATAATGAAATAAATAGGATGATATAGGTCAATAAGCATTGAAGTAAAATTAATTAGGATTTAACATTATTTTTGTTATTATAAATCCCATTATTTGGTTAATTATTAAGGTAAAAATATGTTTAATTTAAAAAAATATTTAGTTGGTTTATTGGCATTGTTTAGTGCTTCTTGTTTTGCTCTCGACCACGTTGTTACTTTTGTTTGTACTGGTAACACCGGCCGTAGCCCTATGGCCGAAGCATTAGCTAAGGATTATGTCAACAAGCATAATCTCAATATTGAGGTTCAATCACGGGGGGTTAATGTTGATCCGAGTGAATTAACCCCAGAAGAAAATACAGTTAAAGTATTAAAAGATAGAAATATTGATATATCATCACATAAAGCAACTCAATTAGTTAAAGAAGATATCGATAAATCAGAATATTTACTGACAATGACGCAAAAACATAAAGATAAAATTTTAGGTCTATTCCCTGAATCGAAAGGTAAAGTATTTACATTATCGGAGTTTGCCACAGGTAAAAATGAAGATCTTTCAGACCCATACAAATTACCATTATCTGCTTATATTAAAGTAGAAAAACAATTAGATGAATTTTTACCATTGGCATTGGAAAAAATTGCTAAAGAGAAATAATTTGATCTATATATATTCTTATAAATTTTCTTTTTTAAAACCGCATAATTGCGGTTTTTTAATATTTACATAATTTCGATAATAGATTGTTTTTCCTAATTTTTAACAAATGATCTATAAAAAATTATTGCTTGAGTATATACTCTTGCCTAAAGATTTTATTCTTCCATATAGTTGTATGTAGAAGAGTATAGTGAATAGTTATTGCATCAATTTATAAGTGAAGGAGCATTAAGTATGATTTTAGGTAATGTTAATCATTTGGATTTAGTTCCATATTTGCCGACCAAAATTAAACAATCGATTGAATACGTGAAGGACAACGTTAATAGCAATACACCAGCTGGTCGTTATGATATTGATGGTGATAATATGTTTTTTATGGTGTCTGATAATTCCTCAAGATATATTCATGACGCTAATCCTGAATATCATAAAAAGTATATTGATGTGCAAATTGTTTTAGAAGGTCAGGAAGGTATGGCTATTTGTACTTTGCCTCCACACACTCAAGTTTTAGATGATAAAATAGCAGAAAATGATATTGCTTTTATCAAAACGCCTAACGAAGAAACTATGTTAGTATTACAGCCTAACGATTTTATTGTTTTTTTACCCAATGAAGTTCATAAACCGCTTTGTGCTGTTGATAATATGATTGCTACGGTTCGTAAGGTTGTGGTAAAAATTGCATTGAATTATTTATAGATAGAGTAAGGATTTTAGGTAACACTATGACTACAAATATCGCTGTTATTGGCGAATGTATGATTGAACTTTCAATAAAACAAGATTCTACAACCCGTAATTTTGGTGGCGACACTCTCAATACATCGGTTTATTTATCGCGTTTGTTAACCAATAAAGATTTTTCGATTCACTATGTGACAGGCTTAGGAACCGATCCTTTTAGCCAAGAAATGCTTGATAGTTGGCAAAAAGAGCATATCTCAACCGATCTAGTTCAAAGAATGGCTGATAAAATGCCAGGACTTTACTCAATTGTGACTGACGAGCAAGGTGAACGTTCTTTTTATTATTGGCGTAATGATGCAGCGGCTAAATTTTGGTTAAAAACAGCTGAAACAGCCAAAGTTAGTGAGCAAATTGCTAAATGTGATTATGTTTATTTAAGTGGTATTAGTATCGCAATTTTAGATGCAGAAAGTATCGTTAAATTATTAGCGCTATTAAAGCAAGTTAAGGCGAATGGCGGTAAAGTTATTTTTGATAATAATTTCCGTCCGCGTTTGTGGAGTAGCTTTGACTTAGCTCGTCGCGTTTATTCGGATATTTTGTCATACACTGATATTGCTTTTTTAACTTTAGATGATGAAGATCTATTATGGGGTAAATTACCTTATGAACAAGTTATCGAGCGTACTAAAAACTTTGGTGTTTCAGAAATTGTGATAAAACGCGGTAGTGATAGTTGTATTATTGATTCATTAGAAGGCCGTTTTGAAGTTCCTGCTAACAAAATTGCCAAAGAAGATGTTATTGACACTACAGCTGCCGGTGATTCATTTAGTGCCGGATATTTAGCTGCTCGTTTAAGTGGTAAAACTCCTTCACAATCAGCCAGTCAAGGTCATTTAGTTGCCGGAACTGTGATTCAGTATCGTGGTGCTATAATCCCTTTGGACGCTACACCGAAATTAATTGAGAATTAATAAATAAAACGGTCATAATGACCGTTTTTTATTGCAAATTAATATATGCCGAAACATTATCCCTTAATATCTAACCAAAATAGATAGTAGGGCATGATGAATAAATTAAGGTAATATAGCAAAAGAACGAACCGGAAAACCTGATGCATTATTAGGTTTGGCTACAATATTAAAGATAACCGCTCCTTTAGCTGGCAGTTGATCTAAATTGGTCATTAACTCAACTTGATAAGTATCTTGCTCTAAAACATAGTATTCGCCTTTTAAAGCATTATTTTCTCTATAAGCTTTGGCTGAATCAGTATCAAAAGTTTCATGACCAATAGCTTTAATTTTTCGTTCCTCAAATAAAAATTTCAGTGCATCAAGTCCCCATCCCGGAATTTGATTATTCCCATCAGCATCTTTGTTTTCCATTGCCGTTTGTGATGGCCATTTTTTACTCCAATCTGTTCGTAATGCAACAAAGCTACCCGCTTCAATTTGTCCATGTTGCTTTTCAAAGCTTAATACGTCTGCTACTGAAAAAGAGAAATTAGGATCTTGTTGTGCTCGTTGCGATTGGTCGATAACAATTAACGGTAATACAAGCTCTTGCAACTCCAGTTCATGCAAATAGCGAGTGTTAGGCACAAAATGAATAGGCGCATCTAAGTGAGTGCCATATTGCCCAGCAAAACTAAAGTTTTGTGCCAAAAAGCCATCATTATGATCAAACAGCGTTTTGATTTCGGCTGGATTAAACATAAAAAAATGTGGTGAATTGTGATCAAATGCATGGGTTAAATCAATCCATTTTTTTGATTTTAATAAATTTAAAGCTTGTAATACATTATTATTCAAAACTAATCCTCACACTATAAAACACGATTATTTTTCTATTGTAAAATGGCTACATTTTGTAAACAAATAATTTTAAGTTATAGGAATATATTTTTTAGTACTAAGATCTATTTAGAAAAATTTTGAGGAACGGGGTTTTTGAATGAGTAAAAAATGCTTTATTTTTATTATTTAATGAACAAATTTGGTTTATATTATTGAAATTCTAATAACCGACCCTATTGAGCTATATAGTTGTATATTTAATCAATCCATACTGGTATAATATACAGTTTATCTTTTATCTATTTATCTAAACACTCATATAAGAAGAGATCTATGTCAATTAAAGATATCGATATTCGTGGTGCAAGAACACATAACTTAAAAAATATTAATGTAGTTATCCCAAGAGATAAATTGGTGGTAATTACAGGTCTTTCTGGTTCTGGTAAATCATCACTAGCGTTTGATACCTTATATGCTGAAGGTCAAAGACGATATGTTGAGTCGTTATCAGCTTATGCTCGTCAATTTTTATCACTAATGGAAAAACCTGATGTTGATCATATTGAAGGCTTATCGCCAGCTATTTCAATTGAGCAAAAATCAACATCACATAATCCGCGATCAACAGTCGGCACAATCACCGAAATTTATGACTATTTACGTCTGTTATTTGCTCGAATTGGTGAGCCACGTTGTCCAAATCATAATTTACCATTAGCTGCGCAAACGGTTTCGCAAATGGTTGACAGTATTATGGCATTACCTGTAGAAAATCGTTATATGTTACTTGCGCCGGTGGTTACTGAGCGTAAGGGTGAGTTTGTGAAATTATTCGAACAACTTGCTGCTAGCGGTTATATTCGCGTTCGGGTTGATGGTGATGTTTATGATCTCTCTGATCCTCCGACACTTGAGTTACAGAAAAAACATACTATTGAAGTGGTGGTGGATCGTTTTCGTATTCGTGATGATTTGAAACTACGCTTAGCTGAATCAATTGAAACAGTACTTTCAATTACCAATGGTATTGTTAAAGTCGCAAATTTGGATGATCCCAAAGCTGAAGAACATCTGTTCTCTGCCAATTTTGCTTGTCCAATATGTGGCTATAGTATTTCTGAACTTGAACCAAGATTGTTTTCATTTAACAATCCTGCTGGTGCTTGTCCTGAATGTGATGGTTTAGGGGTACAACAATATTTTGATCCAAAACGTGTTGTACAAATGCCTGAAGTTTCCTTAGCCGCAGGCGCGATTAAAGGCTGGGATAGACGTAATTTCTATTACTTTCAGATGTTAAAATCGTTAGCTGAACACTATAAATTTGATATCGATCAACCATATCAAAAATTACCTGAAAAAGTGAAAGATATTTTACTAAATGGTTCAGGTGGTGACGAAATACAATTTGTTTACACTAATGATCGTGGTGACGTTGTGAAGCGTAAACATGCTTTTGAAGGTATTATCAATAATCTTTCTCGTCGCTATAAAGAAACCGATTCGCAAACTATTCGTGAAGAGTTAGCTAAATATATTAGCCATCGACCTTGCCCATGTTGTGAAGGCTCAAGGTTATGTAAAACAGCCCGACATGTTTTTATTAATGATACTAATTTACCAACTATTAGTAATTTAAGTACCCAACAAGCGAAGGACTTTTTTGATAAGTTATCATTGACTGGACAACGGGCACAAATAGCTGAAAAGATTTTAAAAGAAATTAATGATCGGCTGCAATTTTTGATTAATGTCGGTTTAAATTATTTAACCTTATCACGTTCTGCTGAAACCTTATCTGGTGGTGAAGCGCAACGTATCCGACTGGCTAGCCAAATTGGTGCAGGATTAGTTGGTGTGATGTATGTTCTTGATGAACCGTCGATTGGTTTACATCAACGTGATAATAGTCGTTTAATTGATACATTGACTCACTTACGCGATTTAGGTAATACCGTTATTGTCGTTGAACATGATGAAGAAGCGATTATGGCTGCTGATTATGTTATTGATATCGGTCCTGGCGCAGGTGTTCATGGTGGTGAAGTTGTTGCACAAGGTACGCCACAACAGATAATGGAATGTAAAAATTCATTAACGGGTAAATACCTTTCTGGTGAGGAAAAAATTGAAATTCCTGCTGAGCGAACCAAAATCGATAAGAAAAAAATGTTATCAGTAATTGGTGCGACGGGAAATAATCTTAAAAATGTTACTTTGAATATCCCAGTTGGCTTATTTACCTGTATTACTGGTGTCTCTGGTTCGGGTAAATCAACTTTGATTAATGATACTTTGTATCCTTTAGCCCAAAATGAACTTAATGGTGCGGAAAAAAGTGACATTGCGCCTTATGAAGCAATCAAAGGATTAAATTATTTTGATAAAGTTATCGCAATTGATCAGAGCCCTATAGGTCGAACACCACGTTCAAACCCTGCTACATACACAGGCTTTTTTACTTCGATTCGTGAACTTTATGCTGGTGTGCCAGAAGCTAGAGCACGAGGTTATAATCCAGGAAGGTTTAGTTTTAATGTCAAAGGTGGACGATGTGAAGCTTGTCAAGGTGATGGTTTAATAAAAGTCGAAATGCACTTTTTACCTGATATCTATGTACCTTGTGATCAGTGCCATGGTGCTAGATATAATCGTGAAACATTAGAGATTAAGTATAAAGGTAAATCGATTAATGAAATCCTAAACATGACGGTTGAAGAAGGGCGAGAGTTCTTTGATGCAGTACCTATGATTTCACGTAAATTACAGACTTTAATTGATGTTGGTCTTGCTTATATTACCATTGGTCAGTCAGCAACAACTTTATCTGGTGGTGAAGCGCAACGGGTAAAACTTGCAAAAGAGTTATCTAAGCGAGATACTGGTAGTACTCTTTACATACTTGATGAGCCAACTACCGGTTTACATTTTGCCGATGTAAAACAATTACTTGCTCAATTACACTCTTTAAGAGATAAGGGCAATACTATCGTAGTGATTGAACACAATTTAGATGTTGTTAAAACTGCTGATTGGATTGTCGATCTAGGTCCTGAAGGTGGTAGTGGTGGTGGTGAAATCATTGCTGAAGGTACCCCTGAAGATGTTGCTAAATCGAAAAAATCCTATACTGGTCAATATTTGAAACCATTATTGCAACGACAAAAAGATAAATAATCTAGACTAAAACTACGGTAACCATAGGAGAGGTATTTTGACATTACAAATTATATTAATGATCATCATTGCTTATCTCTGTGGTTCACTGTCTGGGGCTATGATTATTTGCCATGTGATGAAGTTACATGATCCTTCCTTGCATGGTTCTCATAATCCGGGCGCAACCAATGTATTAAGAATTAATGGCCGTTTACCTGCCGTTATCGTATTAATTTTTGATATGTTAAAAGGAGCGATTCCTGTTTATATCGCTTATCGACTTGGGATATCGCCTTTCTTTTTAGGCATAATCGGTATTTCAGCTTGTCTTGGTCATATTTTCCCTTGCTTCTTTCATTTTCGTGGTGGTAAAGGCGTTGCGACTGCTTTAGGCATGATGGCGCCTATTGGACTTGATTTTACTGGCTGTTTTCTTTTAACGTGGTTTTTGGCGTTAATTATTACTGGCTATTCATCAGTGGCTGCAATTATCGGCTTTCTTTTTGCGCCTTTATTTGTTTGGTTTTTCAAGCCCGAATTAACGTTACCAGTGACAATGCTCTCTTGCTTAATTATTATTCGTCATAGTAGTAATATTATGCGATTATTTAAAGGTGAAGAGCCAAAAAGCTATACTAGGCATAACAAAAAATAGCTTAATGGGATATTTATTTTTAACAGCTAATCATTATTAATGATGAAAATTTAAAAAGTATAAAACAACTAATTTCACGTTAGTTTTTTTAAACTTTAATTAATTTGGAATTGAAATAATAGAATATTTCTTGTTTTATAGATAATTGAAACAAGGTATTATTGATTAATTATATATAACTATATGGTAACAAAATAATTCATGCAAATCAGTCCGTTACTCGAATCACTTATTAGTGCACTTCGTTGTTTACCTGGCGTTGGTCCAAAATCAGCACAACGAATGGCTTATCATCTACTACAACGTAACCGTCAAGCAGGACTTCATTTGGCTGATCAGCTAAATGAGGCAATGAATAACATTGGTCATTGTAAAGCATGTAGAACTTTTACAGAGCAAGAGATCTGCACCATTTGTGCTAATGTTCGTCGTCAAAGCAGTGATCAACTCTGTGTGGTTGAATCTCCAGCAGATATTTTTGCTATTGAACAAACCGGACAGTATAGTGGTCGTTACTTTGTTTTACTTGGTCATTTATCGCCACTAGATGGTATTGGACCAACTGATATTGGTCTTGATTTACTAAAAAGCCGATTAGCGTCAGAATCAATTCATGAAGTCATTTTAGCAACCAATCCAACGGTTGAAGGTGATGCAACAGCTAATTACATTGCTCAGATGTGTAATGAGTTTAATATCGTTGCGACTCGAATTGCCCATGGCGTACCTGTGGGTGGTGAACTTGAAATGGTTGACGGTACTACCTTATCGCATTCATTTGTTGGTCGACAAAAGATAGAATTTTAGTGTTATTTAATGATTTATCGTAATAGATAAAACAGATTATTTAGTAAATATTCGTAGATTTTAGCAAAAATTAGAAAGAGAGATGTTATGAAATATAAAGCAGTTGCTTTTGATATGGATGGTACTTTACTGGCGAGTAATCGTTTAATTCTGCCTGAAACAGTAGATATGATCCAAAAAATTAGCGAGAAAGGCATTAAAGTTATTTTAGTCTCCGGTCGTCATCATACTGTAATACATCCTTATTATTATCAACTCAAATTATCAACACCGGCAATTTGTTGTAATGGTTCTTATTTATATGATTTCAAACAACAACAAAATTTTGCTGCTAAACCGATGACTAAACAGCAAGCAAAAAAACTGTTAAATTTAGTTAACCAATTTGGTATTCATACCATGATTTATACTGATCAAGTTATGAATTATGAAGTTCTTGATGATCATCTTGAAGGATTCTTTGAATGGTTGAATTCATTACCAGAATTCTTACAACCAGAAGTCAAAAAAGTTGATAATTTTGAACAAGTCATTGAACAAGCAAATATGATTTTCAAATTTGCTACCAGTAGCCATAATTTACCTGCCTTAAAACAATTTTCCGATGCGGTTGATGCACTTGATGAGTTCTCATGTGAGTGGTCATGGTCTAATCGTGCCGATATTGCGGTTAAAGGTAACACAAAAGGTAATGGTTTAAAGCATTGGGCTGAACATGAAAATATTAAATTAAGTGAAATTGTTGCTTTTGGTGATAGTTATAATGATATCAGTATGTTTGCTATTGCTGGACTAGGTATTGCAATGGGCAATGCTGATGATGAAGTTAAAGCCAAAGCCGTTTATACGATTGGTGATAATAATAGCTCTAGTATCGCTAATGAGCTTAAAAAATTATTTTTATAGCCAAATGGATTAATTAAAATGGTTTTTGAGGTTCTTTATCAGGACAATGATTTAATAGCAATTAACAAGCCAGAAGGGTGGTTGGTACATCGTAGCTGGCTTGATAAAAATGAAACAGTGGTTGTGATGCAAACGTTGCGTGATCAAATTGGACAACATGTTTATCCTATCCACCGTTTAGATCGACCAACCTCTGGGGTATTAGTTTTTGCCTTATCTAGCGATATTGCTCGTTTATTGTCACAACAGTTTGCGGAAAAACAGATCGAAAAAACTTATCATGCTATTGTGCGAGGTTATATTGATGGTGAAGCTACCATTGACTATCCATTAGTTGAAGAGTTAGATAAAATTGCTGATAAATTTGCCAACAAAGATAAACCTGCTCAAGAAGCAATAACCTTTTATAAAGGCATTAGTAAAATAGAATTGCCTATTGCCGTAGGCAAATATCAAACAGCTAGGTACAGTTTTGTTGAGTTAAAACCGCAGACCGGTCGAAAACATCAATTACGTCGCCATTTAAAACATATTTTCCATCCAATTATTGGTGATAGTAAACATGGTGATCTCCATCAAAATCGTGCTTTTAATCATTATTTCGATATTAAACGTCTTATGTTACATGCTAGCACTATCAAAATGATGCACCCAGTCACCCATGAACCATTAACTATCCATGCAAATTTAAGCGAAGAGTGGTTAACAGTATTAAAAAATTTTAGATAAAGTTAATGACTTTATTGATAATTAATTTAAATTTATTAGTGGTATTTGATTTTTTATGTGCAAAACAAATTTTATTGCATTATTGATTTAGTTACTATAACCTTAAGCCGCATATCTAAATATTAAACAATATCTGCAGAGTACTTATCACCATGCTTTCAAAATATTGTTAACATTTTCAAGTATTAATAATAGTTAAATTTAGTAAATTATTTAGGAAAAACAATGAAACGATTAACTCAGTATGTAAGTATCTTCTTTTTAACTTTATTCGCTATCGCGTGTTCATCAGGTGAAAGTTCACTAGAAAAAGTCGCAGAAAAGTATGTATCAGCCATGTATAGTGGTGATGCTGATGCAATAATAAAAATGATTTATATGCCAGATGAAGAGAAATCTTCGGATGCGAGCACGATGATTAAGGGTAAATTGCAAGATGCAACAATAAGAGCCAAAGCTTATGCTGAGCAACACGGTGGTATTGCTAAAGTTGAATATCAACCAACTAAATATCTAAATGATGATAAAAGTCGTGCTATTATTGATATAAATGTAATATTCAAAGATAATACCAATAAAAATGAAGATCTTAAATTAACCAAAGTTGATGGAAATTGGTTTATTGAAGTCGGTTTTTAATTTTAAACATAATATATTACTACTCGTTTAAATATAAAAAAGAGTAAAGTAGCTTTTACTCTTTTTTGTTGTTCAATGAGAATACCAATTTATTGGATAAAAAATCAAAAAAGGAAATAAAATATGAAATTGTTAGTTAAATTTTTAAGTGTGTTTTTATTAGCATTAGTCGTTACTGCTTGTTCTTCAGATGATAATACACCTGAAGTGGCTGCAGAGAAATTTATTAAAGATTCTTACAGTGGTAATGTTGATGGTATTCTCGATGCTTTATATATTCCTGATGAATTAAAAACTAATGGTGTAGATATTAAAGTATTAATGAAAAGTAAAATGAAAGTAGCTATTGATCAAGCTGTTGCCACTGCAAAACAAAATGGTGGATTTGATCAAGTCAAAATATCTTCAACTGAATATAATAATGATAAAACTCAAGCTACTATCAAGACAATCATTATTTTTAAAGATGGAACTGAGAATAATTCAGCATTATCATTAATCAAAGTTGATGGTAAATGGTTAATTAATATAAAATAACTCTTATAATTATTTGATAACCTAAAGAGGTGATTCTATCCTTTTTAGGTTATAGATAACCAATCTAAATTTTATGAAATTTTCATATTATATTTTTATTTTTTTCCTCTTTATCATAAATCCAGTTTATGCTCAAGAATTAGCAAATTCCGATAATTCCTATATGGAAAAGACTTCATTAATTAATGTTGGTGATTGGATTTTTCGTAGTGGTGTTCAGACAGATAGTTTTATCGTTAAAAAACTTGATGGTGGTATATTTTCTCATATAGGCATGGTTGTCGCGATTGAACCGGAAATAAAAGTTATTCATGCCACGACAACTGATGATGAGAATATTCCAAATCAAGTTATTATTTCAAGTTTGGCTGATTTTACTGCTCCAGAATTAGCTGAGAAATATGCCATAGCGCGACCAAACTTTTTAACAGATGAGCAAAAGTTACAAATTATTGCCGAGTTGTTAACTAAACAAGGAGAAGAGTTTAAACTTGCTTCTCGTGAGGAAGACCATCTATATTGCACAACGTTATTGTATGACGTTATTATCAAATATAAATCTGATTTTAACCCAGAATGGAAATATGCTAATTTCCCTTTATTGCGTGGTCATTATCTATTTCCGAGCGCTTTTGCCAATTATTCAGATGTTATTTGGATATATAGTTATCCGGAAAACTAACTAAGTAATTGCTGGAAGGTTTATAACAAAATCAAGATTAATTAATCACGATTAAGTGCATTTATGATTAAAAATTTGCCTTTGGCTAAAGACTAAAGTGGTTCTAAAAAAGCGTAATGGGTTATTACGCTTTTTGATTAAGGGTATTAAGTTAGGATTCTAAATAAATAGCCTGCATTTTTTCAAAATCTTGATCGGTGAAACCAAGTTCTTGTTTAATGTAATTGCTTGGTGTTCCAGCAACTTTTTTCATCGTATTGAGTATTTCTAATACGAAACTTTCACGAGTATCAATTAGACTTAGCAGATATCCTAAAACATCCTCATTATCGGTTATTTTTCGATAAGCTTCCATTTTGATTTTATTGCGCTCTAAACGGTTATCATGAGTTAGCATATAATCATAAATAATATCTGACTCAGATACTCCTAACATTACCTGAATAAGTAATACGCCATAGCCAGTCCTATCTTTACCACCACGACAGTGTTGAATACTTGGACTATTGTGGCCATCTAATACCACTCTCAACATTTGTCGATAAGCATTTTTTGACTTTTCACTCAATACAAAGTTACGATATTGTTCAAGAACTTGGGTGCCTTCACCATTGACTAATTCTTTCGGAATATCTCTTAACACACTCTCAATTAAAGCTTGATCTTCATTGCTTGGCTCGGCTGCAAATTGAGCTGCAAGTTCTGCTGTTTGTGCTGAAGCATCAAAATTAAAGGTTTGTTTTTCACCAATTGAAGAATTCGGACTAGTTTTAATCTCATTTTCACAACGATAATCTATAATTGTTTGGATGTTTAATGTTTTAATATATTGTTGCGCATCTGGTTTTAAACCATGAAGATGATTAGAACGATATAATAATCCCCATTTTACCCGTTTCCCATTTGCACCAATATAACCACCAAAATCACGGAAATTATTTAGACCTGTAATTGGTAAAGTTCGTTCAGCAACTAAATATGAGAAATCATTACCAATTTGTAAAATCAGATAAATACGACGTTTCGCTTGTAAAGGATCTTCAAAACTAAACGGCGATTTTATATCTTCACTGATTAATGTTTTATTTGTTGTATTAACATTTGCTTCTTCTGTCCAGTATAAATCTACACGATGATTCGAATTGTTTTCAAATGAGACAGTTAATTGACCTTGCTTATTTCGATTTAATGAAGCTGTTTTAATTTTAACTACCATATTTATTCCTTACTTTAAAATACCATACATTGAAAATATTACGCCAATCACCATTACCGCCAGTATTAAGCTAACTGTGTATTTACCTTGAAACTTCCTAA
This sequence comes from Gilliamella sp. W8128, assembly GCF_016100545.1. Taxonomy (NCBI): domain Bacteria; kingdom Pseudomonadati; phylum Pseudomonadota; class Gammaproteobacteria; order Orbales; family Orbaceae; genus Gilliamella; species Gilliamella sp. W8128. Next base: position 206,598 of record NZ_JACFSE010000003.1, on the reverse strand, counting down.
CGATGAAGAATGTGGCTAATGCAAAAAGTAAGGTTAAAAAATTTGGCATGACTTTATCGAACATTTCTTGAACTTTAATCGATTGTTCGCCAACATTTATTGTTAGTGGTGTAGCAACTTTGACCGTTGATGCAATGAGCGAACCCAAGACCATGACACCAACAACATTAGCCAAGTTACTTATTCTTTGAATAATGTTTGAATTTTTTGATTGCTCAATTAAATCTACACCCTTGTTATAACCATAATGAATAAAGAAATATTTACTTAACACATTAACAAGGTTATAAATTAAAAACATTAATATAGGGCCAATGATATTGCCTTGCAACGCAAATGCTGCGCCAATACTGCCGCAAATCGGCATCCAAGTGAATTTAAGTAAACTATCACCTAAACCTGCAAAAGGTCCCATTAAGCCAGCTTTAACAGAGACTACCGCATCTTTTTCTTCTTCACTGGTTTTCTCTTCCATTGCGGCGGTGACGCCCAAAATTAAAGCGCCAGCATTAATTTGTGTATTGAAAAACTCTAAATGGCGTTTCATTGCTCGGATACGAGTTTCTTTATCTGCATCTTTATAAAGTCGATCTAGTACAGGGATCATACAATGAGCAAATCCTATCATTTGCATTTTTTCATAGTTATATGAAAATGACATTGTTTGTAAGTTCCAAAAGATACGATTCAGATCTTTTTTGGTAATTTTATGTAGAGTACTCATAGATCATATTCCTCTTCAGTGTTGCTATTCATTGATGTTTGGTTATCGGATTCATTATTATTACTGTTTCTGCTATTAGTTGACGCCATGTCATATAGGACTGCGAAAGCTAGAGCGATAAAGGTAACAGGAATAATTGGTAATTTTAAATAGGTAGTTAGCATGAAACCTAATAGGAAAAAGAACCACATTCTGCCTTTGAGTAACATCAGTAATAAAATACAAATACCTACTGCTGGAATTAATTTGGAAGCAACGCCCATACCATCAATGATGCTTTTTGGAATCGCATCTAAAATAGTTTTAACTAACTCACTACCAAAATAAATTGCAATAAAACAAGGAACTGCACGAATTAAAAACCAAACTGGTGTTGAGAAAAAGTGAACTTTAGCCAGCGCTTTATAATTACCATTTAAAACAGAACGTTCTGCCCAAGGATTTAAAAAACATGCGAATGAACGCCATATAATGAGTAATTGTTGACATAACAATGACACAGGCACGCCTAACGCAATACCAGTAGCAATACCTCCGCCAGTGGTGATACCTAGTGAAACCCCGATAATGGCACCGGCAACAATGTCTGGTGCTGAATATGCCCCTACATTACCAATACCCATCCACATTAATTCAAGTGTTGCACTAATTGCTAACCCTTGAACCATATCGCCCATAATAATACCTGCAATGGTACCTGTTAATAATGGGCGACGTAACATCTGCGGACCAACATCATCCAAAGAACAAATTCCCGCCCAAATGGCGACAAGAATAGCTTGTGTTAACATATGTTAACCTCCAAATTAAAAATAAATATTTCGAAAGATTATTTAGTTAAGTAGTGATTTCAGATCGACTATTGGATCTTTAGGAACCATCTGCACCTCAACTGGAATATTCTTAGCAATAAGATTTTTGAATGCTTGTTCCTCTTCTGGTGTTACCGAAACCGCTCTTGATAATTGATGTCGGCCATCTTGCATTCTCATTCCGCCTACATTCACTTTTTCTAGCGATAGTCCACCTTCAACTAAAGCATTAACATCAATACTATTCGTGAAAAGTAACATGGTTCTTTTTTTGATAGGGGTCTTTTTTAGAATTTCGATAAATTGTTGGACCCCAAATACTAAAACTTTTAGACCAGGAGGTGCCGACATAGTGAGTACCGATTGCTGAACTTTATCTTCAGCGACTTTATCATTAATAACTAATACTTGTTCAATGTCATAGTTTTTTACCCAAGTAGTAATAACTTGTCCATGAATCAAGCGATCATCAATTCTTGCTACATTTATTGGCATTTTGTCTTCTCCTTACAACTCATTAGATTGTTCTTGTTGAACATTTAGAATCTGCCGAACATCTTTACAGCTTTCGGGAAAAGTTTCCTCAATAGCCAATTTGGCATCATTTAATGTCCCTTCACGATTATTTAAAACTTCAAGTAATACTGGAATATTAAAACCACAAAATAACAATACATCGTCATGTGATATGAGTAGTTCGGTGGCTAGATTGCAGGGTGTTCCCCCCATGATATCCACCAATATAATTACGCCATTACCTTGATTTAGTTTTTTGTAACTACTTTGCATTTCTTGACGTAGATTATCGATATTACTATCAATTAAAACTGATATAACATGAACATTGTCTTGTTCTCCCATAAGCATTTGTGCACACTCTAAAGCGCCTTGAGCAAATGGGCCATGACTGGCTAGAATGATGGGTAAAGGTTGTGGCATAGAAATTTCCTTGTTTTGTAATTTTATTACTAAATATTTTTATTTATTTAGTAATAAAGTTACATCTACAGGGGCAAATAGTCATCTATTTTTTAAGAAATTTTTATGATTTTGTGAACGAGATCAAATTTATGCAAAGAAAGATGATGGTTATAACTGACGAGTTAGAGCTAAAGTACTTGTGTTTTCGTTTTTTGTGTTTATTTTGTTGTTTTGGCTGGATATTTACGTTTTTCTCTATTTTGAGTTTGTAAGAGTAAACGTTCATCATATTGGCGAATAAATAAGTTAGTTAAGAGCATATTTACTACAGATATTTGAGAGATTTTAGATCGTATTGGTATTAATCTTGAAGCATGCTCCATCGATGTAGTATGTAACACTAAGGTGGCTAAGGATGAAATCTGACTTTGTCCCATTTTAGTGATAGCAAGAGAAGGAACCGAAGATTGACCTGCTAGTTTTAATAACTCAACACAATCAGGCGTTTCTCCTGAGTGTGAAATAATAATAACAAGATCATTTTTATCTAATGTACTGATGAGACTTCGAGTAATGTGAGCATCGAAGTGACAATTGACATCTTTCTTTATTTTGATAAGTTGATATTCCAATTCTTTACCAACTAAGCCACTACTGCCAACACCAAATATAACTATTTTTTGACAATTAATAATTAAATCAATGGCACTATTTAATGCATGAATATTAACGATAGAGTGGGTTTCATCAATTGAGGATTTTTCCATTGCTTGGACTTTACTATTCACATCAGCAAGAGAATCGTTCAAATTGATATCATCTTGTAATATCTCATTATTAAGTTTTTTAGGGATTGAGCCAATCAGATCGACCTTGAAATCACTGAATCCTTTATATCCTAATTTATTACATAAACGTAAAATAGTGGTGGTACTTACGTGATTGAGTTTTGCTAAAGTTTGGATGCTCATATTCTTGAGTGCTTGGATATTATCAATAATATAGTAAGCAACTTTAAGCTCTTTAGTTGATAAGTCTTTTTTTACTTCTCTAAGCTTTAACTCAATCACTAGATACCTCAAATTTACTGTTCTATTGCTATAAGTATATAAAAATTGTTCAGGAAATTAAAAAAAAAATTAACTTCAATAGACTAAATTATATACAAATCAAGTTGTCATAATCAAAAGTAATTCAATTAAAATAATGGTAATTGGGTATATAACGATATGTATTATTAAAAATAAATTACGTAATGAGGTGAAATTTATTTATAAAAAAACCCGCTTATGCGGGCTTTAGCGCTAATCAGTTAAAATTATTTATCAAATTCGCTGATAATTTCTTTAGCTGTTTTACCATTAAGTTTGCTTTTAAGATCTGCAGTTACTTTAGCTTCATCGCCAGCATTAGCTGGATTAGTTGCCGCAGCAGTTGTTGCTTTAACAATGGCACGAGCAAAAGCAATTTTATCGTTATCACTTAATTTTTCACTAGCTGTTTTTACAGAACTAGTAAAAGTTTCTTGTGTTGTAAAATCAATTTTAGGTGCATCACCACCACCACAACCAATTAACGCAAAACTTAATAATGATACAGCTAATAGTTTTTTAAACATTTCCATTCCTTAAAAATAAATATTATAAAAGCAGAGCTATTTTTATACTAAAAGAGTTAATTTTCAAGCAATAAATGTCTTTTAATTGAAAATAATTTATAACGTTGTCAGTTTAAATTTTAAGATTGTGAATTTAGTGCAGCATATGTTTTTTTATGATAAATAAAAGCGTTACTGGAAATTATGTCTCATTTTACCCTTAAAAAAGCCCGCTCCTCAAAATTTTTATGATTTTAGTTGTAAATAAGCTATATAAATTTAACTCATCCTTCTTATTGATGTCCTATATTTAGGACATTTAAAATATTCTATGCGACTGCTGTATTTATAACCTATTAAAACTTGACGATAAGGTAAGCCAATGCTAATATTTGCCACCTATTCAGATAGACCTCTTCGGCGCGTTGGCAGAGTGGCCATGCTGCGGATTGCAAATCCGTCTACCTCGGTTCGACTCCGGGACGCGCCTCCATTAAAAATCGATAAGTTACCTACAGTATTTGCTCGAATAAACTATCAAGTTAATAGAGATATTTATTCTTTATATGATATAGTTAATGATAATTATAGCGAATTGAGTATTATTATGACGGTAGAAAAACTTAGATATTGGTTATCATTTATTATTGCTTCAGTAGCAGTTTTCTTTTTTATTAATCAATTTGACCTATTTGATAAAAAAAATATTGAAAAGCAGTTAGTTACCATGTCAAAAGAAATAAATAAAAATACTCCATATCAGTTAGATCAGTTTACCATTTTAGATTCAACTATGGCATATAAAAATACAATAGTTTACAAAATGACAATTTTTAATATTAATTTTGAAGATTTAGAAATGGGTTTTGTTGAAAATAAACTTTTTTTGACGGTAAGAAACCTTCTTTGTACTGAAGAAAGTACAAAAAAAGCAATAAATAAAGGGGCGATTTTTAAATACATGTATAATGAAGAAAATAATAAATATTTATTTTCTTTTACTATAGATAGTAAAGACTGTTTGGAAATGTTAAAAGATGAATCAAAATAACCATTCTTTAGTAATCTTAAAGCTGAATATCATCATTAAAGTCCATTTGTAGTTCAGGTATTTTTGTAATTGTAAAAATATTTTCGATTTTTAATGTTATTTATTAAATCATTAGTCAATTAAACAATCAAAAAAGTACCCATCATTTATTGTAAACCATTGATTCAGTTATGCCCACTTATAACGTTTATCAAGAAACAGGATAAAACATGGCATATTTTAATTATCATGCTAAAGCCAAAAAACTGATCTCACAAGGGTATTTGATACACTATGAGTTTGTCGATAATTGGAATGGTATCAAACCCGCATTAGTTTTATATTTTGACAATGCTAACCCAATGCCGATAAGGGAATATCGTTGGCAAGAATATTTACCATTGATTGGACTAGTTACCGAAGACCTAGACAACTCAAATTAATGGTTTGGGTTAGTCATTTTAGGTTATAAATCACCAGTGAATATTTCTGACAAAAATAAAGACCATTTACCTTAATGATTTAACAATTAAGAGAAGATAACAGGTAATTATTAAGAACTTTTTCTAGACTGTTTTGCTCACTATTAAGCTGTTATTGATTGTTATAACAATAAATTTGCCAATCTGATAGCTAAAGCGTAAAATGCCCATCCTATTTTGCTTAACCTATTACCTTATAAGGTAATACTGACTTGAAATCAGAGGCATTTTTTAATGACAATGTTATATCCAAAACCAGAATTACTTTCACCAGCTGGTTCTCTTAAAAATATGCGTTACGCATTTGCTTATGGTGCTGATGCAGTTTATGCCGGGCAGCCACGCTACAGTTTGCGAGTACGTAATAATGAATTTAATCATGAAAATCTTGCTATTGGCATCAACGAAGCTCATGCTCAAGGTAAAAAGTTTTATGTGGTAGTTAATATTGCACCGCATAATTCGAAATTAAAAACCTTTATTCGTGATTTAGAGCCAATCGTAAATATGAAGCCAGATGCGTTTATCATGTCTGATCCTGGTTTAATCATGTTGGTTCGTGAACATTTTCCGGAAATGGAAATTCACTTATCTGTGCAATCCAACGCGGTTAACTGGGCGACGGTACAATTTTGGCATAAGATGGGATTAACGCGTGTTGTGTTGTCACGAGAGTTATCCATCGATGAAATCAAAGAAATTCGAGAAAAAGTGCCGGAAATGGAACTTGAAGTTTTTATTCATGGTGCGCTTTGTATGGCTTATTCGGGGCGTTGTTTATTATCGGGTTATATTAATAAACGTGACTCAAATCAAGGTACTTGTACTAATGCTTGTCGTTGGGAATATAAAGTATCAGAGGGTAAAGAGGACGAAGTAGGGCAGATAGTCCATAAATGCGAGCCGATTCCTATACAACAAGTTGAACCTACATTAGGTGTTGGTACAACAACCAATCAGGTCTTTATGTTAGAAGAATCTGGTCGCCCTGGCGAATATATGCAAGCTTTTGAAGATGAACATGGTACTTATATCATGAATTCAAAAGATTTAAGAGCGGTTGAATTAGTCGAAGATTTAACTAAGATCGGCGTACATTCACTTAAGATTGAAGGGCGAACCAAATCGTTTTATTACTGTGCAAGAACCGCTCAAGTCTATCGTCAAGCTATTGATGCCGCCAGTGAAGGTAAACCATTTGATCCACGCTTATTGGCTGAACTTGATTCTTTGGCTCATCGAGGATATACCGAAGGCTTTTTACGTCGCCATAAACATGAAGATATGCAAAATTATGTGCACAGTCATTCTGTATCTGATAGACAACAATTTGTTGGTGAGTTTAGTGGTCAACGTCTAAATGGCTTAGCTGAAATTATTGTTAAAAATAAATTTTCAGTAGGGGATAGTGTTGAAATGATGACCCCTAAAGGTAATATGACCTTTATTATTGAACGAATGGAAAATAAAAAAGGTCAACCAGTTCCAGCAGGACTTGGTGATGGTCACATTGTTTATATTCCAATCGCCGAAGATATTGATTTAAATTATGCGCTTTTAATGCGTAATTTTGATTAATCTATTTAACTTATATAACTAATAACTATATAACTAACTGTTCAGGGTTATGAACAGTTAGTTGTTATCATTACTGACGAACTAAATCTTCGCCATAACCAATCCATTTATACGTTGTTAAGGCTTCAAGGCCCATTGGTCCTCTGGCATGTAATTTTTGCGTACTAACTGCAACTTCAGCACCTAAACCGAATTGTGCACCATCGGTGAATCGGGTCGATGCATTAACATAAACTGCAGCAGCATCGACTAAGTTAACGAATTGTTCTGCATTTATAAGGCTTCGCGTTAAAATGGCTTCTGAATGACCACTACCATATTCGCGAATATGTTCCACCGCCAATTCCAATGAATCAACAATGACAATATTCAGATCTTTGGAAAGCCACTCTTGTCTTAGTTCATCATCCTCAACGGCAAAAACATTTGCCACTCCAGCATTCAAAATCTTATAAGCATCGGGATCGGCATGCAATATCACCTGATTATCGGCCATGATTTGACTAAGTTTTGGTAAAAAAGTATTGGCAATTTCAGTATGAACAAGTACTGTTTCAACAGTATTACAGGTACTTGGTCGCTGAGTTTTTGCATTAAGTATTATTGATAGCGCTTTATCAAAATCAGCACTTTCATCGACAAAAATATGGCAAACACCAATTCCACCAGTAATAACAGGTATGGTTGAATGTTCTCGACAAAGTTTGTGTAATGCTGCGCCACCTCGAGGAATAATCATATCAACATATTTATCAAGTTTAAGTAATTCAGTGATATATTTGCGATCAGGATTATCGATAGATTGAATTGCTGTTTCAGGTAAACCGACTTGTTTTAAAGCTTGCTGAATGATAGCTATAATAGCAGCATTGGTATTAATCGTCTCTTTACCACCACGCAGTATCGCTGCATTGCCGGTTTTTAAGCAAAGAGCCGCAATATCAATAGTCACATTAGGACGAGCTTCATAGATAACACCAATCACACCTAATGGCACCCTGTGACGTTGTAACTTTAATCCGCTTGCTAATGTCGAACCATCAATAACTTGGCCAATTGGATCGGTTAAAGAAACAACATTGCGAACATCATTAGCAATAGATGATAATCGTTCGGAAGTTAATAACAGACGATCGAGTATTGCCTCGGTCAATCCTTGTTCTTTTGCCATAGCCATATCTTTTTGATTAGCATCAAGAATCTTGTCAGCATTTAGTTCTAATAAATCGGCGATATGAATTAAAGCCTGATTTTTAATTTTTGTTGCGCATTGTGCTAATTGATATGAAGCAAGTTTGGCTGCTTTACCCATTTCGTTTATCATTGCTTAACCTTTATTGATTTTGTCCACAAAGTTTTTTAATAGATTGCATATTTTTCTAAATATAACTGCTTTTCTGACTCCAACATCATATTTAGGTCGATAACATAATCCTCAATAGTATCGTTTGTCTTATATTTTATTATTATGGTATTAGGATTTTTTTCTGAGATATTAATAATATTCTTAAATAGGATACAGGTCATTTTATTTTTATCTTTTCTTTTTAAAAAGACATAAACAATAAAAAACATGGTAAACAAGATAAGATCCGTAACGGTAAATTGACTATTCCTAATACTAATAAATGTTTTACCCAAAATGATATATTTTTCAGCCCATTGTAATAACAAAAAAACAATCATTAATAATAAAATGAGACCGAGGTGAAAAGGGATTTCGATTATGTGAGAGAAAATAAAGAATGCTATAAAGCAGGCAAGTAAAATTATTATAAGTGGTTCAATATATTTACGTCGATAAAAGACTAAATCCTGATCATCTTTTTGCCATTTTTCGCGATAGCTATTAACTTCAATACTCAATTTTATAAACCTTTTATCTTATTCATCTATTTTTTTATTTATCGATAAGATAGGTAATCTATCCAGAACTCTATGTTATATATTAAATCATCAATATATTTTTATATTATAAAAATATAAACATGCCAATAATAACCTTCTCTGATGTTAGTTTTTGCATAGACAAAAGCTTGATTGTAGGCATTATTATTAATAAAGGATAATACTGAACACAACGCTATAGAGTAAGTTTTTGTAACGATTTGGCCGAATGTCTCTATCCTAAATCTATTATTTAATCAGCATATCATCTCGGTGTACGGCAACAGGACCATATTCATAGCCAATTATTTGGCTAATTTCTTGTGAATGATGTCCTGCTATTTGTCGTAATGCATCACTATTATAACGGCTGACTCCTCGAGCTATTTGCATACCAGATTTATCACAAATATTAATGACTTCACCACGTGAAAAATCTTTTTCGACTGCGATAATGCCTTTTGGTAATAGCGAACTACCATTATTTAAAATGGCGTTAATCGCACCATCATCAAGTATCACTTTGCCTACGTTTGGTGCGCCATATAGCCAGTGCTTTCGATGTTCTAATGGGGTTTTTTGCGGTAAAAAACGGGTACCAACCGATTGATTATTGACTGCATCAACAATCACATTGGCTTTATTTCCTGCAGCTATAATTACTTCTATGCCAGCACTCCCAGCTACTTCGGCAGCTTGAATTTTTGTGCTCATGCCACCGGTTCCTAAACCTGAAACACTATCACCGGCGATACTGCGCAGATCATCATTAATCTGACTTACTTCTTTTATCAATTGTGCATTGCTATCGCTTCTTGGATCGGCTGTATATAAACCTTCGATATCGGTAAGCAATATCAATTTATCTGCTTCAGCTAAAATTGCGGCAAGTGCTGATAAATTATCGTTATCACCAACTTTAATTTCAGCAGTAGCAACTGCATCATTTTCATTAATCACTGGGACAATATTATTCTCTAGCATTGCTTTTAATACATCTTGAGCATTTAAAAAGCGTTCACGATCTTCAAGATCTGCGCGAGTTAATAGCATTTGTCCAATATAAATTTTATATATCGAAAACAGCTGTTCCCAAAGTTGGATTAATTTACTTTGACCAACTGAAGCAAGTAATTGTTTTGTGGCAACAGTATTGGGTAGGTTAGGATAGTTGAGGTATTCTCGACCAGCAGCAATAGCACCCGAAGTCACGATAATAATTTTATGACCAGTTTGATGTAAATAAGAACATTGTCGAATCAGTTCTACTATTCTCGCACGGTCTAACTGTTTAGTTCCTCCAGTTAAAACACTGGTACCGAGTTTAACAACGACAATTTGTTGTTTTTTATTATTCATAACAATACTCTTATTCAGATTAGTTATTACAAAATAGACTCCATCCATTTAACTGATTGAGTAAAGGCGTTTTGTAAACCTTTTTGCAATGGTGTTTTGGGGATTGTGACAATTTTGCTTTGTTTTGTTGATTGAATTAATTTTGCTTCACTCAAATTACTTAATTTATCATCTTCAAAGATAATATTCATAACCGGTACAGGACAAGAATGGGTTAATAACCCTTGATTTTTAAGAGAAAAATAATTCAATTCGGCCGCTAATTGTTGATTTGATACAGAAGTTAAACCTAAACGACTGGCCAGCATATCTTTATAGCTATTAGGTAGATTTTGTTGTAATGCCTTATCAACAAAGAGTTGGTGTATAAATGGAGTAAAATTAAATAACCCTTTTATTTTATTAGGCATTAAATAGGCAAGTCGTGTTGCAATATGTGAACCAAAGCGGAATCCAGCAACAATCACTCGATTACTATCAACCCATGGAACCGATGGTAGTTGTTCGATCACTGCTTGATGAATTTGGCTACTATTTTGGCTCAATACAAAATTACGACTATATCCAACGGTTGGTAAATCGACAGTTAACATAGCAAAACCTTGTGGAGCAAGATATTCACTAAAGTAACGATAATAATCAATTTGTAAATTACCTAAACCATTGCAGATTAAAACGACAGGACAAACACCACTATTACTATTGTTTGGTAAATGCAAAATGGATTTGATAACCCGATTTTCAACCTTAAACTCTAACTGCTTGGTTGAATAAGGTGAATATTCAAGTGCCTTCATATATGATTGATAGGCACAGGTTTGAGCATACATCGCTAGCTCATCATTCTTAAAATGAGGATAACTGGCAATGCTGGCGTATTCGCTGGCAATGAGATAATCCTGATGTAAACTATTTTTTGATTCTTCAGTTAAATTAGATTGAGCGGCATTATCAGCTTTAGCTTGCCACATTGCAGCCTGATTTAAAAATTCATATATCCAGTTGCCAGATTGATAACCAATAACTGAATCCAACCATTTATCATTAGTATGGCGCTTAGTTGAAATAGCGATTCTTGATAAAACCGCTTCGATTTCTAACTTAGGAAGGCCGCGCCAATACCATAAAAGAGGGTTAATGATTCGATACCATTTTGAATCAATTTCACCATCAAGAGGACTAATACTGCTGCCATTGCTGCTGTCAAGACGATTGATTAGCGATGATGTTTCAGGGTAGTCATATTGTGGTTTGAATATCTTTTCAGAAAGGTTTTCAGTCATAACCATAGCAACCTATTTATATTAGATGATTATTTATTATCACTAATTGGTTTAACAAACATGACACCAGTATCCCATGGTTGTTCAATCCATGTATCTTGTGCGATGTCGACAACATAATCATCAACTAATGGTTTACCTGCTGGTTTAGCAAAAATAGTGACAAAGTGAGCCTTAGGATACATCTCACGAATGGTATGTGCAGTGCTACCAGTGTCAACTAAATCGTCAACAACAATAAAGCCTTCGCCATCACCGTTTGCTTGTTTTAAAATTAATTTTTCACGTTGATGATCATGATCATAGCTAGAAATACAAACTGTATCGACATAACGAATACTAAGTTCACGAGCTAAAATAGCTGCTGGTACTAAGCCACCACGACTAACTGCAATGATGCCTTTCCATTGATTGGCGGGTAATAATCTCTCAGAAAGCTGACGACCATAAGCTTGTAGCATTTCCCAAGTGACATTGAATTTTTTCTTTTCAGCGATAATCTCTGCTTTATGCTGTTTTTTGGCTTTGATTTCTTCTTCTGTTAAAGTTTGTTCTATTGACATGTGTAACCTGCAATTTTAATCGAATATACGAATTTAATAAATTAATATTAATGGGCTAAAAATAGATGTAAAATTGCACCTTATTATAGAGTGGTTAGATAAAAAAAACCACTTATTAATTCATTACCCACCTAATATTGAGGATAAAATATGCTATCGACCTTAAATCCAAAATTTGTTTGGCAGATTTTTAATGATATTTGTAAAATTCCCCATCCTTCTCATCATGAACAAATGATAACTAAATATATAGTCGATTTTGCAACTATTCATCATATTGATTGTCAGCTAGATAAAGCTGGTAATGTTTTACTGCGTAAAGCTGCTACTAAAGGGATGGAAGATTGTCCATCAATCGCTTTGCAAGCTCATATGGATATGGTTCCGCAAAAAAATGAAGGTACCCAGCACGATTTTCTTGTTGATCCAATTCAAGCTTATGTTGATGGTGATTGGGTCAAAGCTAAAGGAACCACATTAGGTGCAGATAATGGCGTAGGTTTGGCATCAGCCTTGGCTGTATTGATTGATCCTTCAGTTGAACATGGACCTCTTGAAGTATTGGTTACAACTTCGGAAGAGACGGGGATGCATGGCGCTTTTGGTCTACAACCAAATTGGTTGAAAAGTCATTATTTGATTAATACTGATTCTGAAGATGAAGGCGAAATATTTACTGGCTGTGCTGGTGGTGTTGATTTTACGACCAGTTTTGCCATCACATATGCGGTAATGCCAGAAATACATGATTGCTATATTCAACTCTCGCTAAAAGGTTTGAAAGGAGGACATTCTGGTTGTGATATTCATCTTGGCCGTGGTAATGCAATAAAATTACTAGCAAGATTTTTAGCGGAATATGGACAAGATCTCTCATATCGATTAGCAGATATAAGAGGGGGTTCTTTACGTAATGCAATACCTCGAGAAGCATTCGCTGAATTAACCTTAAATAAACAAGATTTGCCAAAACTAGAACAGATTGTTAACCAATATAATTCTGTTTTACAAAATGAGTTTGGACAGGTCGAACCCAATATAGAATTAACCCTAAAAGAGGTTAATAATGATCACATAAAACGAGTCATCGCCGTTGAACAGCAAAGTAAAATTGTCAATTTATTAAATGTTGCGCCAAATGGTGTGGTGAGTATGAGTACGCAAATTCATGGTGTTGTTGAAACATCTTTAAATCTAGGTATTGTAAATATTAGCGATAATCAACTAAACGTTAATTTCTTAATCCGTTCTCAAGTTGATAGTGCGAAAGATGCTGTCGTTGCAACATTAATCTCGTTAAGCCAATTAGTTAATGCCAATTACGAAATTAGTGGTGGTTATTCGGGCTGGGAGCCTAATTTAAATTCCAGTCTTTTACAATTAGCTAAAGATAAATATCAAGAGATTTTCTCAAAACAAGCAAAAATTATGGTGATTCATGCCGGCTTAGAATGTGGTCTATTTAAACAGTCTTATCCTGATATGGATATGATATCAATAGGACCGACCATTGTTTCACCTCATTCACCTGATGAAAAAGTTAATATTCAAAGTGTTTATCGTTATTGGGAACTACTTATAGCAATCTTAAAATCCGCCTGTTATTTAAAATAAACATTAATCGTCCTCCTACAACTCTTATATGTAGGAGGACGACATTTTCACCTCACTGCTAACGTTAAAATCGTGGCAGTAATTGTCTTTTTGAAAATAAATTCACAAAAAGTGAATAAAAATTCAATTTTCTCTTGTTTTGTTGCTTTAAATCGCCTACTATACTGCATAAAAATCTGAATGATAGATAAGGAAAGATATGTTAAAAGCAATAATTGTTGGGGCGAGTGGTTATGCAGGTGCAAAATTAGCTTACTATTTAACAAAACATCCAAATATTGAATTAGTCGCTTTAACGGTATCAGAAAATAGCCTTGATGCGGGTAAACTTATTTCTGATAGATTTTTATACCCGCAATTGAAAGGTGTTGTTGATTTACCTTTAATTGCCACGGCTGATTATTCTTCTCTTGTCAAAGATATTGATATTGTATTTTTAGCTACTGAACATTCTGTTAGTCACGATATCGCACCATTCTTTCTTGAAAATGGTTGTACAGTATTTGATTTATCGGGTGCGTTTCGAGTCAACTCTCCCTCGTTTTATACCCAATTTTATGGTTTTGAACATCAGCACCAACAGTGGTTAGATAAAGCTGTTTATGGTCTAGCTGAATGGAATTTTGATGCGATAAAAAATGCGCAATTAATCGCTGTACCTGGTTGTTATCCAACCGCATCGCAACTGCCACTAAAACCATTAATTGAAGAAGATTTACTAGACAAAAGGCAATGGCCTGTCATTAATGCTGTGAGTGGCGTTAGTGGTGCAGGCCGTAAACCTTCTACAAATAATCTATTTTGTGAGGTTAGTTTACATGCTTATGGCATATTTACTCATCGTCATCAACCTGAAATTGCGATACATTTAGGGCAGGAAGTTATTTTTACTCCACATTTAGGTTGTTTTAAAGATGGTATCCATGCCACTATCACCTGTCAGGTGAAAGAAGGGGTGAGTGAGGAAGATATTCTTACCGCTTTAAATAAATATTATGATGATAAACCATTAGTAAGAGTTTACCAAAAACAATGGCCAGCCCTAAAATCGGTAATTGGCTTACCTTATTGTGATATTGGTTTTGTGCTTAAAGGCCAACATCTGATTTTAATTTCTGTGGAAGACAATTTATTAAAAGGTGCAGCTGCGCAAGCAGTACAATGTATGAATATTCGATTTGGTTTTGATGAAACAACAGCCTTATTATAAAGATAGATACTAATTTGTTAATAATGACAAGTTTATATCAGTGAACTTTTATTAGAGTGAATAGGAAATAAAAATGAAACCATTGATTATTAAGTTTGGCGGTGTATTACTCGATAATAAAGATGCATTAAGTAAATTATTTATTGTTATTAGCGAATACAAAAAAAATTTTAAACGTCCTTTAATTATTGTTCATGGTGGTGGTAGTGTGGTTGATTCATTAATGGATCGGCTCTCCTTACCTGTCGTTCGACGTAATGGTTTACGCGTTACACCGGCAGATCAAATAGATGTCATTGTTGGTAGCCTTGCTGGTAGTGCGAATACCACAATTTTGTCAGAAGCTAAAAAATTACAAATAGCCAGTATTGGACTCTGCTTAGCCGATGGTGATAGCGTAAAAGTTAAGCAAATTTCTGAAGAATTAGGTTATGTAGGTGAAGCTGAACAAGGCGATCCGGCCTTAATCAATTTACTCCTTAATAATGGTTATTTACCTATTGTTAGTTCAATTGGGATTACCGATGAAGGCAAGATGATGAATGTCAATGCCGATCACGCAGCTGTTGCCTTGGCAAAAACTTTAAATGCAGATTTAATTTTACTATCTGATGTATCTGGTGTGTTAGATGAAAACAAACAATTAATCGAATCGTTAACACAAGCTGAGGCAGATCATCTAATTGCTCAAGGAATTATTACCGATGGAATGATCGTGAAAGTGAATTCTGCATTTGAAGCGGCTAAAACATTAGGTCGACCAATAGATATCGCTAGCTGGAAAGAATCAGATAAACTCATTGAATTATTTAATGGAAAATCAGGCATAACGGGTACAAGAATTATTGCTTAAATATAAATCAGTCAGTATATTAAACAAGTATATTTATTGTTAGATATACTTGGATTAGTGTTTAAAACATTTATTTTTTTCGTCAGTAAATTATGAAAGGGTATAACATGAAAAAAAGTGCAACAAAAAAAGTAGTTTTAGCCTATTCGGGTGGCTTGGATACATCAGCTATTATTCCTTGGTTGAAAGAGAATTATGGCGATTGTGAAGTTTATGCTTTAGTCGCCAACGTTGGACAAGATCCTAAAGAACTAAAAGATGTGGAAAAAAAGGCCAAAGCATCTGGCGCAGTAGCGTGTAAAGTTGTCGATTTACGAGAAGAATTTGTTAAAGATTATGTTTACCCTGTTTTAAAAACTGGTGCGTTATATGAAGGAACTTACTATCTTGGAACTTCAATGGCTCGCCCAATTATTGCGAAAGCGCAAGTTGAATATGCATTAGAAGTTGGCGCGGATACCCTTTGCCACGGTGCAACAGGTAAAGGTAATGACCAAGTTCGTTTTGAAACAACCTATACCGCTCTAGCTCCGCAACTTAAAGTTATTGCACCTTGGCGTGAATGGGATTTACGTTCACGTGAAGCTTTAATTGATTACTTAAAAGTACGAAAAATTCCAACGACTGCAACAGTTGAGAAAATCTATAGCCGTGATGAAAATGCCTGGCATATTTCTACCGAAGGTGGTGTGCTTGAAAGTACTTGGAATCAGGCTAATGCAGATTGCTGGGCATGGACTGTGTCACCCGAAGATGCACCAAACAAACCGGAGTTTGTTACTATTGGTATAGAAAAAGGTGAAGTTGTTTCTGTTAATGGTAAAAAATTATCACCATATAACTGTGTTGCAACGCTGAATAAAATTGGTTCAAAACATGGTGTAGGTCGAGTAGATATTATTGAAAATCGTTTAGTCGGCATCAAATCTCGAGGTTGTTACGAAACCCCTGGTGGAACTATCATGATGACAGCGTTACGTGGTTTAGAACAACTGATCTTAGATCGTGATAGCTTCAAATGGCGCGAACAACTTGGTTTAGAAATGGCTTACGTTGTTTATGATGGTCGCTGGTTTGCACCATATCGCCGTTCTCTTCAAGCCGCTGCAGAAGTGTTAGCAGAAGATATGACTGGTGAAGTTGTAGTTAAACTTTATAAAGGTAATGCAACCGCAGTACAGAAGAAATCACCAAATAGCTTATATAGCGAAGAGTTTGCAACCTTTGGTGAAGATGAAGTTTACGATCACAGTCATGCCGGTGGTTTTATTCGTCTATTCTCCCTATCTTCACGTATCCGTGCTTTAAATGAAGGTAAGAAAAATCAGCCGACTAAAAAAGCTAAATCGTCAGCGAAAGAAACCACAAAATCAAAAAGTAAAACTAAAACTAAAAAGTAATTTTTAAGACTTTTTAATTAGATATAAAACATAATATATACAGACTTTGGTCTGTATATATTTTTCGATAGTATTGTTGTAGATAAACTTATCATTAAAATTATTAAAAAAACAATAAATTTTAATTGTTTAGGACTGATTTGAAATAAAACATTTGAGGTGATTATGGCATTATGGGGTGGGCGTTTTAGCCAAGCAGCAGATCAACGATTTAAACACTTTAATGATTCTCTGCGCTTTGACTATCGGCTTGCAGAGCAGGATATCATTGGATCAATTGCATGGTCTAAAGCATTGGTCACTGTTAACGTTTTATCTCATGATGAACAACAACAGTTAGAACAAGCGTTAAATGAATTATTTAGTTCGGTACAACAAGATCCGCAGCAGATCTTGCAAAGTGAAGCTGAAGATATTCATAGTTGGGTTGAACAAAAACTAATAGAAAAAGTTGGTGATTTAGGTAAAAAACTTCATACAGGTCGCAGTCGTAATGATCAGTCAACCACCGATCTGAAATTATGGTGTAAAGATGAAATTGCTCATCTTATCTCTGCTATCAATCAATTACGTAAAACACTGGTGTTAACTGCAGAACAACATCAAGATGCGGTTATGCCTGGTTATACTCACTTACAACGCGCTCAGCCTATAACTTTTGCGCATTGGTGCTTAGCGTATTATGAAATGTTAACGCGTGATGAAAGTCGTTTACAAGATACTCTAAAACGCTTGGATGTTAGTCCTTTAGGCTGTGGCGCTTTAGCGGGGACAGCTTATCCTATGGATCGTGATATGTTAGCCAACTGGTTAGGTTTTGCAACTGCAACCAACAATAGCTTGGATACGGTGTCTGATAGGGATCATGTACTTGAACTACTCAATAATGCATCAATCGGAATGGTTCACCTATCACGTTTTGCTGAAGATTTAATTATTTTTAATAGTGGTGAAGCGGATTTCGTTGAATTATCTGACCGCGTTACCTCAGGCTCTTCATTAATGCCACAGAAAAAAAATCCAGATGCATTGGAATTAATTCGTGGTAAAGCAGGGCGAGTAATTGGCGCACTAACTGGAGCATTAGTTACATTTAAAGGATTACCGCTGGCATATAATAAAGATCTACAAGAAGATAAAGAGCACTTATTTGATGCACTTGACAGTTGGCAAGAGTGTTTAGATATGGCGGTATTAGTACTTGAAGATATAAAAATCAATTATCAAAATTGTCAAAATGCTGCTAAACAAGGTTATTCTAATGCGACAGAACTTGCTGATTATCTGGTTGCTAAAGGTATTCCGTTTAGGCAAGCTCATCATATTGTTGGTGAGGCGGTAGTAGCAGCGATAGCTAAACAAAAAGCATTAGAAGAGCTAACTATAGATGAATTAAAACAATACAGCCAAGTCATTGAGGGTGATGTTTATCCTATATTATCTTTAGAATCTTGCTTAGCAAAACGATCTGCAAAAGGTGGCGTATCACCGCAACAAGTAAAATTCGCCATCGAAAACGCTAAACAGCAACTAGCTCTCTAAATTTCATTTTCTTTGCGACAAATGCCGACTAATGTCGGTATTTTTATGCTTCAAAAACCCCGTTCCTCAAAATTTTTGCTAAAAATCTGATTGTATATTGGTTCATAGAGTGTAAAAATAGATTTTCTATTTTTTGATGGATGAAAGTGAATCGCAATGAGTAAAAGTTATAATTTTAGTGCAGGCCCGGCCAAACTACCGGCGGATGTTTTAAAGCAAGTACAAGCTGAATTATTAAATTGGCAAAACACCGGTGCATCGGTGATGGAACTAAGTCATCGAGGTAAAGAATTTGATGCATGTGCGATTGAAGCAACTAACGACCTTCGTGACCTTTTAAATGTACCAGAAAATTATAAAATTTTATTTTGCCAAGGTGGAGCTAGAGCTCAGTTTGCAGCTGTACCATTAAATATTTTAGCTAATAACACTCATGCTGATTACATCAATAGTGGTTATTGGAGTCAGTGTGCAGCAAAAGAAGCGGCAAAATATTGTAATGTAATTGAGCAAAATGTTGTTATTAAAGATTCAGGAATAACCTCGATCAAACCGATGTCTGAATGGCAATTAAGCGATAATAGTGCTTATGTTCATTATTGTCCAAATGAAACCATCGACGGAGTTGAAATATTTGAACAACCTGACTTTGCCGATAAAACTGTCGTAGCTGATTTATCTTCTTGTATTTTATCACAACCTATCGATGTTAAACGTTACGGTATTATTTATGCCGGTGCTCAGAAAAATATCGGCCCATCCGGAATTACTATTGTCATTGTTCGTGAAGATCTGATAGGTTATGCGCAAAAAGTGTTACCTTCAGTACTTGATTACAAAATATTATTAGATCATGATTCAATGTTTAATACTCCACCAACTTTTGCCTGGTATATGTCAGGTTTAGTCTTCAAATGGATTAAGAGTTTAGGTGGCTTAAGTGCGATGCAACAACGAAATCAAGCAAAAGCACAATTACTTTATCAATTTATTGATCAGTCTGATTTTTATCGCAATACTGTAGCGGTTGAAAATCGTTCTATTATGAATGTAACCTTCTTATCGCCAAATGAAGAACTCGATAAAAAGTTTGTAAGTGAAGCTACTCAAGCAAATATTATCGGTATTAAAGGTCACCGAATTGCAGGCGGAATGCGCGCATCAATTTACAATGCAATGGAAATTGAAGGAGTCAAATACCTTATTGAATTTATGCAACAGTTTGAAAAGCAAAATGGCTAATTATTTTGGCAAATTTTACTAAAAGGGATATCAATATATCCCTTTTTATTTGTTAATTAGCTATTTACAGCTGAAAACTTCACCAACCATAACTGCATCTGTTGGGGCAATATCGGAAACATATTGTAAAGATGCATCTTGAGCATTATAAATTACGTTACCACCCATAGCTGCAGCCTTATTCATTAAGTCAGTTGCTGCATCACGGATTAATTCACTATGCGTTTTTAAGCCAGAAAAGAAGGTACTACGACGACCTTCAGCTTTACCAATAAATTGACAGGTTTCTGCTGGTTTAGTATCAATAAATTGAACTTGGCGACCAGCAGAGGTAGCTTGATAATCTGAACTACTACAACCATTTAAAAATAATGTCACTGACAGTGCAGCACTAATAAAAAGAGTTTTTTTGATAGACATAATATTTCCTCAACCAATAAAAAAACATTAGTAATAATAATATAAAACATTGTATCAGGATAATTGATTAAAAAATATCGCTTATTATAAATGATGCTATTATGACAAATGTCAGCTTAATAATTAACCAAAACAACCTATTTAGTTAATTAATTGTAGCAAATTAATTTTAACTCTATTATAATCGCAACCCTACTAAGTCAGTAGCACATCAAAACATGGCCCCTTAGCTCAGTTGGTCAGAGCAGTCGACTCATAATCGATTGGTCACTGGTTCAAGTCCAGTAGGGGCCACCATTACGTAATTCAAGAAACTTCACCAAACATTAATGAAATTCAACGAGATTTAAAATTTTTACTTATACGGTGTTAATATAACTCAAATCCGTATAACTAACACGATATAACTATGGCCAGAAAAACCACAGTAAATCAGATTTAGTTTTTTAACACGGTCAATAAAATAAACGCTTGAGTTAATATTATGAATAGCTTAATATTTTGGCACTTTAATTTTATGTAAATGTTACAATGAATAATATAACATCTTTTAATAGTTTAAGATTTTTGTTGGCCTTGTTTATTTGTTTATTTCACACTCAAGTAATACTAGCTAATGGAACAGGATATAAAATTTTTAGATCGGCTTATTTGGCTGTTGACTGTTTTTTTGTTTTATCTGGTTTCTTGCTGGCCAGGTCGTTTTATTTAAAATCGCTATATACAGAAAACCCAAAAGGGTTAATAGATTTTTTTATATCTAGAATAAAACGGCTGTATCCAGAATATTTATTTTGTATGATTTTATTATTTACTTTAATGAGATGTTTAAACGTTAACATGGGTAGCGGTAAAGCGTTTTTTTTAAATTTTATTATGATTACTGATGTTAGCGGAATTGAGACGATGTTGCTAGGTGCTTGGTACGTTGTTGTCCTATTTTGGCTTAGTTGTTTATTGTATGCATTAATGTACTTTTTTAAAGAAAAGGCACTCCAATTATATATCCCGTTATTATCATTTTTTTGTTTATTTGCTATAACATCAAACACAGGTCCAGTTGTAGGTTTAGGTTATTCTGTACCAATGGTATTAGGTTTTTTGTCACAAGATATGGTAAGAGGTTTTTTAGGTCTGTCGGTAGGTATTTTTGCTTACATGATTTCAGATTATATAAATAAAAATGATTGGAACTGGATAAACCAAAAAAAGCTTCATTTCATTCTGATTCTTATAGAGTTACTATCTATTGTAGGGCTATTGATTCTATTGTGTAGTAGTAAAAAAGATAGTTTTCAATATTTTAATATCTATTTCCCATTTGCATTTATTATAATATTGCTCTTTTATAAGAAAGAATTTTTTCTGCGATTTTTATCTAATCCAGTTCTGGCAAAAATTGGCAATATATCATACATACTGTACTTATCACATATTACACTAATGTTTTGTTTAAAAAAATACTCAGTATTTTCAGGTATAAATGTTGTATTACTATTTGTTTTATCAATTATTATTAGTATGGTTTTTGCGACAATTTTATATTTTTCTTGTAGATTCTTGAAATCATTTATAATAAAACAACTTGTTATAAAATAGAGTATTTATAACTACAGGATTGCTGAATTGCGCCTGTAGTTACTATTTAATATATTGAGTAGTAATCTATATTCCGTATCTATCTTCAATTTACAATATTCAATGGCGTCATAGCGTCACAAAATCTGCGATATCAAACATTTTTTTATCATTTTGATAGAACACGTAATTGTGATTGTCACGTCATGACTATTTATTATGTAGTATTTTATTAGTTAGAATAATTTTGCCAATTCAAAGGGCTGCAAGACAGAAACTTGCAGCTCAATCTTAAACAAAAACAAGTAAAAATTTGCTAGGGGCTATTTTGTTTGCACACTATCAGTGACAGTAATTTTTTAAAATATAGATATCAATTTCACCATATCTAAATTGCTTTTTGAATAATATTAAACTAATCTTAATCCTTAAAAAAACGTTATTAATAAACAATTCTCCAACGGATTAACAGGAAGTTTAATGATATTTTCAAGGATTAGGTGTGTTAAACGTTATTAAATATTTGCTTAAAGATTCTGTATTGATCGTTCTCTTCTTCATATTCTACTTTAGTATGGACATAACATATTATGTAGTTTTAGAAAATCGCCACTCGTTTATTAGCAATATGGGTAAGCCAATTGTTGATGTTTTATTTGCTATCGCGGTTGTAGTTGAAATTATTTTCTTTCTCTCAATGTTGATAAAACTATTTGTTGTTAATAGTACACATTGGTTAACCTCTTATTTAGGATTAATATTTGGGTTAGCATTTTCTTTTGTTTGGCTATTTATTTTATATGTTTATTTCAACCAATATAATGGTGGGGGATGGGATGGTTTAGGGTTTCTCGTTTGGGCGTTTTTGCCTGCGATTGGCAGTTTTATAAGTTATATTATTTTAATACTTATCAGAATGTTATATTTTTTATATTGTGTTTTATCTAAATGATATTTTTTTGACTACCTGTCGTTTTTTTGATATTGCTTGAGAGAATTATTTTGCCATCTAAAGTAGAATGCATAACTGATTACTAAGCAGTTAAATATTAATTTTATTAGCGTGTAATCATATTTAATTGGATGAGATTTTTACCGGTTAACAGTGAAGTTAACTTAAGTTTTTAAGGATTAATTATGCCCAAAATTATTAAATATTTATCTAAAGATAAATTATGGATCTGTCTTTTTGGGGTTACTTATTTGGCATTTATAATTACTTATAATATTTTTTCATTAAAAAGCATATTCTATATTAGTCATGTAGCTGCATATGTCCTTCAGATAATATTTTGTATAACAATAGTTTTTGAAATTGTTTTTTTCCTAATACAATTAATAAAATTATTTATTACACCTCGGACACATTTATTAACTTCTTTTATAGGATTATTTTGTGGATTAGTTTTCTCTTTTGGCTGGTTTGGTTTTTTAAATTTTTATTTTGATTATTTTGATTATGGTTATAACAATGATTTGGGATTCATCCTTGCGGCGTTTATTCCTGCGCTAGGTTGCTTTTTAGGTTACATTATTTTAGTTTTGATTAAAACTTTAAGATGTTTATGTTGTTTTTTCCTTGTTAAACAATCCAATGATTCTTATCCATAAAGTAAAATATATTAAGAAAGCCTTTTAAAAAATTAGCTGCATTTTATTAAGTATTCGTCAGTTATTTTAAGATGATTGAGTACTTTTTCTTATTTGTTATTTGTTAATTGCTTTTAATACGCCATTATTATCAATTTGAGATAAGACAGAATTACCTTGCTCATTTTATCGAGTATTTAAACTTAAAAATCTAAATTTTTTATATTTTAAAGCTCTTTTAGCGAAGATATTGAGAGTTTATTCAATCTTGACTTGATTTTTGTTTCAATCAGCGTTTATATATAACTGTAATAAGTAAATCGGCTTATTATTTATAACATTTTACTGGAGGAGCTTATAATGGTACAAAAATTTGCTGCATACGGTAGTGATGTTTCAGCTGGCACTTATAAATGTGCTGATTGTGGCTATGTATATTCAAACCAAAGTAAAAAATCGTTACCCCCTTGTCCTGATCATAATAAAAAGCCACATAGTAAGAATGGTTGGTATGTGGTTAGTGGTCAAGGTGATTCAGTTAAAGATCCTCATCATACTAAAAAATAACAGTAATAATTTTATGTTGTAACTTTAAAAGGTAACACTCAGTGTTACCTTTTTGGTTATTAAGTATCGTTATTAAATTTTATTCTCGAATTTTTGGCTTTTGCCAATAAGTTTATTTTGAAATTGTGATCTTTATCACGTCGAAAAATAAAAGCAATATTTCATTCATTGCTAACCCTACCTTTCATTATTACCTATGGCTAATTTAGAAATGACTTGATTTATGGTAATAAAAAACTAGTTGTAATCATTTCCCGCCAAATATATGTCTTTCAGTAAAAAGGAAATTCAGTCATTTTTTGGCAATTTAGCGATTCTAATAAACTGCAAAGAAGATCACAATTTCATCAATATTTGATGTTTATACTAAGTCTAATATGTGCTTATTGAAAAAATTGTTTGTCCTTCAGGAGGTAATAATGAAAAAAAATATGAAAAAATTGGTTGTGCTAGGTGTGTTATCTGCATTGTGTTTACCAACAGGCGCTGCTTGGGCTAAAGATTATCAGTTATCAGGAAAAAATACTCAAGTTAAATTGGCTAAGGATGATAGTCAAAATAGTATTATAGCACTAAATATTATTAATCCATTGAATAATGATTCGGTAAAAATTGAAACGTTGTTTGAGATTGTTTTAGCATCAGGAGATAAGTTAACCGATAAAGATTTTTCACTAGATAAAGTGCAACAACAAGATACAGGTATGATATTAAATTATACTGGTCATGATATGTCGATTGAGACTGTTGTTAATCTAAATGATGATAAACATTTTGCGAGTTATGAATTAAGAATCACACCTAAGAATAAAGCACTTTCAATGTCATCAGTATCATTAATGCCATTCCGTTCACAGGCACCATTTGTGTATGGTTCAGTGGTAAGTTCACCGATTATTAGTGATACCTTCTTTATCATTCCAGAAAATCCATTAACCAATACGGTTGCTTATGAAGGTGGTGTATCACAAAAAATTCCACAAGCTATTCCATTACAAGCTGAACATACTTTAAGTTATAAAACTTACATTGGTACTTATGAAAAAGGTCAGTTAAGACGTAACATTAACCAGTTCATTGATAGTGTTCGTCAACGTCCATATAGTCCTTATTTACACTATAACTCATGGCTAGATATAGGATTCTTTAATCCTTATACTGAAAAAGAAGCCTTATTGAGAATCGATCAATATGGTGAGGAATTGGTAAAAAAACGTCAGGTAAAATTGGATGGATATTTATTTGACGATGGTTGGGATAATCTAAAAGGGAACTGGGGATTTAGTGCCAATTTCCCTAATGAATTTAATAATTTGAAAGCAGC
Organism: Gilliamella sp. W8128; assembly: GCF_016100545.1. NCBI lineage: Bacteria > Pseudomonadati > Pseudomonadota > Gammaproteobacteria > Orbales > Orbaceae > Gilliamella > Gilliamella sp. W8128. Next base: position 181,022 of record NZ_JACFSE010000003.1, on the reverse strand, counting down.
TTCTGATAAGTATCAAACGGCACTCGGGATTTGGTTATCACCATGGGGCGGTTATAATAAACCACGTGATAAACGTGTTGCTAATGCGCCTGAATTTGGTTATGAAACTATGGACGGTAAATTAGCCTTGTCAGGGCCAAATTATTATACTAACTTCCATAAACGAATCCTCGAATTGATTAATAACCAAAACATAACCATGTTTAAACTTGATGGAACTGGTAATGCTGATAAGGTTATTGCTGGTAGTCAATTCACTAGTGATTTTGATGCTGCTATCCATTTAATTGAAGATATGCGCAATGCTAACCCAAATCTCTATATCAATTTAACCACCGGTACTCAAGCAACGCCATCATGGTTATTCTATGCCGATTCAATATGGCGAGGTGGGGATGATGTTAACTACTATGGACCTGGTAACAAAGTGCAACAGTGGTTAACTTATCGTGATGCCGAAACTTATCGTTCTATAGTTCTAAAAGGCCCGCTATTCCCGCTTAACTCCTTAATGTTGCATGGTATTGTCTATGCAAAACAGGCGAAAAATCTTGATAAAGAAAGTGAAACAGATTTTGCCGATCAGGTATGGAGCTACTTTGCAACAGGTACTCAATTGCAAGAGATGTATATTACACCTGAATTATTAACGACCCAAAATTGGGATACTCTTGCTACAGCAGCAAAATGGGCAAGAACTAATAAAGATGTTTTATTTGATAGCCATTGGATAGGTAAAGACCCGACAAAATTAGGAGTATATGGTTGGGCTGGTTGGAGTAAAGATAAAGCAATTATCACTTTACGTAATCCATCTGATAAACAGCAAGTTTACTATCTAGATTTACAAAATGATTTAGAATTACCAAATAATGCAACTGATCGTTTTCAAATTAAAATTGATTATGCTAGTAAGTTACATGCAAAAAAACCAACAACTATTTCGAAAACAGCAATGTTAACGCTTGAACCTTTTGAAACAGTTATCATGTCATTAACCCCACAATAACCTATAAAGTGCCTTACTATGTCAAGGTAAGGCACTTAATTTTCGAGATTTTATTTGGAATTATGTTTACTATCAATAGATAAATTTAGTAAATAAATTTTGTCAAAAAGTTCAAATTATCATATATAACGTATATATTTGGGTATCTCAAAATTAAAGCTTAAAAATCCACATATCTAGTTAAATTTTGGTTTAAAGATTATTAAATTCAGGAAAAATTTTTGCTGAGTAATTGGCATTAGTGATAAAAATAGTCAAAGTTGAAATGATCAATATTTGTTTAATTTCATTTAAATTTTTAACAATAAATTGTTAAGTTGGCTTTTTTTATCAGAAATATTGTGTAAGATAGCAGATATTTTTATTAATCATTATTATTTAGACCATTAAATAAATTAAAATATTTAAGATAACAATAAAAATATAATTATTTATCAATAGTTTTGATTAGAAATAGAGTTATAAGGTATAGAGTAAGGAAAAATGATGAAAAAAGTTATTAAATTGACAGTGTTGCTTTCAAGCCTTTTTATGTTTACGACCGTAAATGCAGCTACAGCCGATAAAAATACGGGAGTAAAGGTTACTAAAGCATTAGCAGATAGTGCAAAACGCTCATTGTTAGGAGAAAAAGGTAAATTTCCTATTCAAGTAGAGGCCGGTTATGAAGTTACCAATATTACTGCGAATATTAATAATGTGGTTTTTGAATATAAAATGCCTTCAGATAGCCAAAATACCCCTTTGAATGATTTTATGGAGAATGTTAGATTAGGGCTTAATAGTCAATTTTGTGATAAACCTGATGTCGTAAATGTCTTAAAAACTTATGACATTCGTTTTATTTTCCGTTTTCAATTTTCTGATGATCGTAATATTCCTACCACTTTATCAATCAAAGAAATCTGTGAGTTAGATTAGGTAAATATTAGATTATTAGCTATTAGATGAATTTTAGTAATGAATCGAAACATTTAGGTATTAATTTTGATTCATTACTAAGTTAACGACTTAATTAAAATTTTCTTCTTATTTTTTTCCATCCAAAACTTCTAGATTGATTAGGTTATAATTTATTAAGAATTACTTGCCGTTAGTTGAGCAGCGTTATCTAGTTGAAGTTTGTTTCTTAATAATATTTTTTCCAAAATAGACGTATATAATGGCATTCCACCCAACGCTTGCGCTATGAGTGTCGCACCTAAACAAGTAATAATCATCGGTAAAATAAGCTGATAGTTATCTGACATTTCCATTACCAAGACAATCCCTGTGAGTGGCGCGCGTATAGTTGCCGCAAATAATCCACCCATTCCAATAATAGCGCAAGCACCGAGTTCAATATGATAATTTGGGTAAATTTGTTGCGCAATCACCCCAAAAGCGATCCCAACCGTTGTCCCTAGGGCTAAAGTTGGGGCAAAAATGCCACCTGGCGCACCGGAACTAAAGCATAAAACGGTAGTGACAAAGCGCAAACATAAAATCATTATCAAACTATTAATTGCATAATTACCTGCAACTGCATTAGGAATAAAATCAAAACCGCTACCGGTTATTTCAGGGAGGTTGAAGCTTATAACTCCAAATAACCCTGCCAAACAAAATCCAGTGATAACAAAGTAGTATTGATTAAATTGATAAAATTGTTTGAATCGCTCTTGTAAGGTCAATATGCACTTATTTGATAAAACACCAATAACGCCAAAAAAAGTCCCTAACAAGAGATAGAGCCATAAAGATTCAATAGGAACAGCATTAAAGTGGCCGATTTGAAAGACTGATTCCTGATTATATAAAAATTGATACATGATACTGGCCATAATCACGCCAACAAAAATGGCTTTTATTGAGGTCAAATTGTAGCGAAACTGTGGGCGCATCTCTTCTATAATAAACAGTATTCCAGCTAACGGCGCATTAAATGCTGCAGTAATGCCTGCGGCGGCTCCGGTTGCTAAAAAAGTATGCCGATAAGCTTTATTTTTAACTTTGAGCAGATCAGAGACCATTGCACCAATATTACCACCGAGTTGAACAGTAGGGCCTTCACGACCTAACACCATACCAGAGCCCAAAGCACCAATGCCACCAATAAATTTAACTGGTAGGACAGATCGCCAACGAACTGGACGTAAATCAAGTAATGCACCTTCAATTTCTGGTATACCTGAACCGCCAGATTCAGGAGCAAAACGTTTGACTAAATAGTAAGCTAACCCGCCCATTGTTCCTGTGATAGCAAAGATTAACAGATAATTAATTATTTCATTGTCGATTAGATCAAATAATAATGTTTTACGCAGTGAGATAACCCAATTCACTGCATATTGAAATAATACGCCAACAATACCCGTGATAGTGCCGATAACACCGGCAACTATTAGTACGATTAGTGGGGCTTTATCCTGAAAACTACGTATTTTATGATAAAGTTGAATTCTTTTTTTGATAGCAGAATAACTAGGCACAATATTGACTGTAATTAGAACAATGAAGGCAAATTTTACGCCTGTTTAATCGAAAAAGATAGTTTCAAATTTGTACTAAAATACTTGCTACTAGGACGATTATCTGATTAAAAATCTGCGATAATGCGCCATTAAGCAGTAATATAGCTGCGCGATTTTTTAATCCAAATAACTAAAAATATTGTTCGGCCAAAACTAAATAAACTGTAAGCCAGCCATAATCCATGATTTCCCCAAACTGGCACTGCAAAATATTGTGCTATCAACCAAAGCAATAACGCTAATAACATTGAATCACGGATGGATGAAGTGTAACTAATACCGGAAAAAACACCATAATAGATTAATCCACCCGCGGCAACGATAGGGAATATAATTAACCATGATTGATATTGCAGAGTTAGATTTATAATTTCCGTTTGATTAGTAAGTAGCTTGATAATTGAGGTGTCAAACGCCAACCAAATAGCAATTATTATAATTGGGCAAATAAAACAGGCTTGCAATGACCAGCGTAAAGTTTGGTTATAGAGCTCCATACTTTTATTGCCCTTCGCGCGACCACTAAATACACTTGATGCATTAGCAAAACCATCAAACAGATATGCCATCATATAATGGATCTGAAATAAGACGGCATTAGCGGCTAATACTTCGGTATCGAATGTTGAGCCAATCGAAATAAAATGATTGGTGACGATTAATAAACAGATAGTCCTTATCATTAGATTGGTATTGACTAAAATGACCCCTTTTAATGATTGCCATGACAAAATAGCTTTTAAGTCAGTTTTTTGATGCGTTTTTGGTAGATATCGATAGATGAACCAAATCCCGATTAAAGAACAACTTATTTGGGCGATTAACGTTGCGAATGCGACTCCTTTGATGTCCCAACGAAACCACCAGACAAAAAGCATCGCCATTATGATATTAAGTACATTGATGAAAACTTGCAAAAATAATACTGCTTTCACTTTAGAGATACCCATTAACCAACCAACTAACACATAATTGATTAGCACAAAAGGTGCTCCCCAAATTAATACGGAAAAATAGCTATCAGCATAGTGTTGAACTTCTTGATTAGGATTAATGATCTGCATTGAAGCAGAAAAAATGAACTTTTGAAAAATAATAAATACCAAACCTAAAAAAATCGCAATAAAAAGGGGGCGAATAAGCGAAGATTTTAGTAATAATGCGTTATCCAAGGCTTGAGCTGCGAAACCTGTGGTACTGACTCTTAAAAAGCCAAATAACCAGTAAATGGTATTGAATATTACTGTTCCTATGGCAATGCCAGCAATAAAAGCAGGATTAGGTAAATGACCAACTAAAGCAGTATCAACTACGCCAAGCAGGGGAGTGGTGATAGTTGACAGTACAAAGGGAATCACTAATTTAAGATAATCAATAAACTGATACTGTTGATTTGATATTGATGGGTTTGCCATTTTTTAAAAACCTAAAACTGATTCGAGAAGTTGGATAGAGTAAGGGTTTTTGACTTGATTAAGTTTGTCTATACTATCAATATATTCAATGATCTCACCTTTATAAAAAAATGCCACTTTGTTACAAAGATAAGTAATGGTCGTTAGATCGTGGGTGATAAAAATACTGGTAAGATTTAATTGCTTTTGTAAATCGGCAAGTAGTGACAATATTTGGGTTTGTACTGAGATATCTAATGAACTCACAGCTTCATCAAATAAGATAAATTGCGGAGAGCAGGCAATTGCTCTGGCAATGCAAACACGCTGTAATTGACCACCACTCATTTGGTGAGCAAAACGATTATAAAAAGAGCTGTCTAAACCGACTTGTTCTAATAAAGCGTTAATACGCAGCTTACGGTCATCTTTGGCTAGTTTTTCATAGATGTCAATCGGTTCAGCAATAATCTGGGCTGCAGTAAAATACGGATTGACTGAGGCATTATAATCTTGAAATACCGCACTGATATCTTTACGCATTGCTGACTTTTTCCAAGCCCGTTTAGCTATATCCTGACCATTAAAATAGATGTTACCACTATCAGGTTTTTCTAAACCTAAAATCAGTTTACCTAATGTGCTTTTACCACTACCACTTTCGCCAATAATGCCAAGACATTCACCTTGTTTTAGTTCGAATGAAACGCCATTGATGACGGTATTCTTTTTTCGGCTAAACAGATTTTGATTCGGTTGTAAAAAAGATTTTTTTACATTTTCAACGTGTAATAACGGTGGCATTAAGTTATCTCCGTGATCAAATTTGGATTATTGAAACCAATAATAGCATTGAACTTATTTAATAACTGTTTGCGTGTATCTATCAAGTAACGAGTATAGTCATGTTGAGGATGGTAAAAAATTTGTTCACGACTACCTGATTCCACAATCTTCCCTTTATTCATCACAATAATATCATCAGCAATATGATGAATCACACCTAAATCATGAGAGATAAAAATCACGGTTGTTTTCGAGTTCTGTTTTATCTCGGTAAACATTTTTAAAATATGAAATTGGCTAATTGAATCAAGTGCTGTAGTGGGTTCATCAGCAATAATGAGTTCTGGTTCAAGCATCAATGCTAAACCAATCATTATTCTCTGTAACATGCCACCACTTAATTGATGAGGATATTTTCTATAGATCTCTTGTGGATTATTAAGGCCAATATTTTCAATCATTTCTAACGCTTTTGTCATGGCTTGCTTGTTGTTAATATCTTGATGTGCTTGCAGTGTTTCAACTACTTGCTTGCCAATACAATACAGTGGATCAAAAGCACTCATAGGATGTTGTAATATTATCGAAATTACCTTACCACGTATCTGCTTTAAGGTCTGTTTATTCTGTTGTAATAGATCACCATTATTAGTTAAGGTTAGTTTAGCTTGGTGTGGCCTAAATAATATTTGACCTGACACATCAAAATAGGGCTCTAACAATCCGATAATGGCTTTACATGTTAAACTTTTGCCACTGCCACTTTCACCAACAATACCTAAACATAAATGACGATTAATTGTAAATGAGACATCATCTAATAGCTTGTTACCATTGTCGAGGGTAATCGTAAGTTTATTGACTTCTAATAGCGAGCTACTCATGCTTTTTGTCCTTTGGATCTAAAATATCTCTTAAACAATCACCTAACATATTAAATGCTGCAACGACAATTAAAATTGCGATACCAGGAAAGACCATCTGCATCGGATGTTGAGTCATGACATTTTTCGCTTCGCTTAACATTAACCCCCACTCGGCAGTAGGTGCTTGAACACCTAATCCAATAAAGGATAGTGCTGAGATATTTAAAATTACCCAACCTGTATCTAAGGTTGCTAATATCACCAGCTCTGACATAACATTAGGTAATAAATGACGGCAAATAATAAACGAATGTGGTGCGCCAATTGCGCGTGAAAAAAGAATATAATTTTTTCGGCTATATTTGATAACTGAACTACGAATCATACGGCTATACCATGCCCATTTAACCACTATATTGGCGATAATGACGTTTTCAATACCTACACCTAACACACCAACAATCGCTAAAATCATAACTTGACTAGGAAATGACAGCATAATGTCACAAAGGCGCATAATGCATTCATCAAGTTTGCCTCGTTGATAACCTGAGATAAGGCCGATCAGACTACCAACTACGATAGTGATGATCATGGTAAGTAAGGATAAAAACAGCGTAGAACGGATACCGTAAAGCAAACGCGATAAAATATCGCGACCAAGATGATCACAACCAAGCCAATGTTGACTAGACATGGCGGCATATTTACGCACAATACGAACTTTATTGGGATCATACGGTGCGATATAAGGTGCTAAAATACCTAATATAACGATTGTGGTGATTATGATTAAACAGATTAAAGCTGTTTTATTGTTAATCAGTTGTTTAGTTATATTCATACGGCACCACCGTTATCTCGTAATCGTGGATCTAACCATTGATGAATGATATCAACAATAAAATTACAAACTACAAATAGAATAGCCATGATAAGAATATAAGCTTGAATGACCGGATAATCACGATTCATAATAGCCGCGATACATAAACGACCAAGTCCTGGCCACGAAAAGATATATTCGACGACAAAAGATCCAGCTATTAATTGCGGAATAGTCATACCTAAAGCCGTGATAGTAGTATGTAGAGAATTAACTAACACATGTTTAACAATTATCGTTGTTTCTTTTAAACCTCGGCTACGAGCATAAAATACCGAATAATTATGCATATTTTCCAACATGTTATTACGTATAAAACGAATATAAGTTGAGATATAGACAAACGATAAGGTTAAGGTAGGTAAAATGAGATTTTGCCATGTTCCGTAACCGTTGGTTGGCAGTAAATCTAAATAATTGGCAAATAGCCAAATAAAGAGTAAACCTAACCAATAACTAGGCATTGCAGTACCTAGAAAGATAATGATACGAACAATATGATCAAACGCTGAGTTGGCAAAGATGGCACATAAAACACCTAAAATTAAACTGATGATAAGTGTAAATGCAAATGCCGACATCGCTAAAATTAATGTCGGAATTAAACTGCGGATCATCTCATCCCAAACTAGTCTATCTCGATGAATAAATGAACGACCAAAATCAAGATGTAAAACATCATATAGCCAAATAAAATAGCGTTCTAAAAAAGGTTTATTCAATCCCAATTCTTGACGCATACTTTCAATAGCATCTGGTGTCGGCATGATTTCGTTTAAGCGTAATGCAACTTCTGCAGGATCGGATGGGGCTAAATTAATAAGAAAAAAAGCGATAAAAGAGATACCGAATAATATCGGTATCATCATGGTTAAACGTTTAATAATATAATTTAACATTATTCGCCAATAATATTAGTTTATCAAAAATGCATTTTCTCAAATGGAATATCAAATTGAGAAGGAGCGAACTCAATTCCTTTTAGAGATTTAACCGCAATCGCACGATTACGCTCATAAGTCAGCGGAATATAAACCGCTTCATTATGCAAGGTTTCTAGCACATAACGGAATAGATCTTGTCGCTCTTTTTCATCAGTTGAAATTAATGCTTTACTAATACTCGCATCAATTTGTGGTTTTTCTTGCAAGCCTTGTTGCGCCATATAATCACCATAAACCGGTAATTTCATTCCTGACAAAAATGATTGCGGATCATATGGTGTTCCCCATGAAATATCGAATACCATATCAAAATCACCCGCTTTTTGGCGATCACGATAACCTTGCTCTTCTTCACCATGAATATTAAGCTTTAATCCCACTTGCTCAAATTCGTCTTGCATATATTGGGCAATAGTTTTTTGAGAGGCAGTATTACTATCATAATAAAGAGTGATCTCAAACGGTTTACCATCTTTTTGGCGATAATCTTCACCTTTAACTTTTAGCCAGCCAGCTTTATCTAGTAGTGTTTCAGCTAATTTTGTATCGTAGACATAAGGCTTTAAACCAATGTTGGCATAAGGAATATTGGTTGCCATTAACGTATCAGCTGGTGCTTCGCTATTATTAAAAATACCTTCTGAGATATCTTTCTTACTGATAATATGTTCAATAGCTTGGCGGACATTAACATCACTCAATTGGTTTCTTGTCGTATTCATTAAAACAATTCGACTGGAAACCGGTTTAGACATTAAAGTTTGAAACTTATCCATGCTAGAAAAACGCTCAAATGAATCCGCATCAACCATATTTTTACCATAAATCAGATCGATTTCACCTTTTTCAAGAGCCATTAGTCGACTTTGATTATCTGCGATTACTTTCATAGTCACTTTTTTCAGTAACGGTTTAGTACCCCAATAAGTTGGATTGGCATTAAACACTGCATACTGATCTTTCTTATGATCACCTAAAACATATGGGCCGGTACCAATATAAGATTTCACGCCATTTTTAGTTTCCCCATCAATCATAGAATTTGGGGAAATAAATCGCATAGGGCGAGTGACGGCAATTTCAATCATGAAAGGGTAGTAAGGCTCAGAAAGATTAACTTCAAGAGTATAATCATCTACCGCTTTGACTTCAGTTATTAAACGCACCATTTCTAACCAAGTATGACGAACTTTGTTAGATAACACGGCATCCCAATTTAGCTTGGCACTGTGCGCGTCAAATTTTGCTCCGTCGCTGAATGTGACATCTTTTCTTAGTTTGAAGGTGTAAGTTTTACCTTCGTTAGTGATAGTCCAGCTTTCTGCCAGCCATGGAGAAAAAGTTCCATCTTCATTATAGTGAACTAATGATTCATATAACATATTTTGTGCCCACATTTCACCTGAATATAAATGTGGATTTAAATCACGAATATCACGAAAATTTGCGAAAGTAATATCATCTTTGGCTAAACAATTAAGGCTAAAGCAACTTAATATCAAGACGATAAGTAATTTTTTTAAATGAGGAAAGTTAAAAGACATACCTATTCCATAAAATAATTATATTTTGGGGTAGCAACAATACAATAAATGATAATGATAATCAATATCACCTGTACAATTTGCTTAAAATATAAGCAAAATACTATGAATAAATTTTAAGCGACAAATAACTCTAAACTTTATAGGGTTATTTTCTAAAATGGTAGCATATATTAAATAACTAGCAATGAAAAGATAAAATAATCAGACAATTATTATCAAATTGCTTTATAATGTTTACGATTATTCATTTTTTCGATTATTTAGGAATCATTACATGTCATTTGACTCTCTTGGCTTAGATGCCAAGATTTTAAAAGCTATTGAAGAACAACACTATACCGATCCCACTCCTATCCAACAACAAGCTATTCCCGTAATACTGTCTGGTAAAGATTTAATGGCTAGTGCCCAAACCGGTACCGGTAAAACCGCAGGTTTTGGTTTACCCATTTTGCAAAAATTGCATCAAATGCAATTAAGAAATTCAGCTAAATCAGAACCGAAAAAAGGTAAACGCCCTTTATATGCCTTAATTTTAGCGCCAACACGTGAGTTAGCCGCGCAAATCGGTGAAAATATTCGTGATTATAGTCGTTATTTATCTATTCGTTCATTAGTAGTATTTGGTGGTGTTAGTATTAATCCTCAAATGATGAAACTTCGCGGTGGGGTGGATATTTTAATTGCCACACCAGGACGATTATTAGATTTAGTGCACCAAAATGCTGTCGATCTTTCGCCGGTAAAAATTTTAGTCTTGGATGAGGCCGATCGTATGTTAGATATGGGCTTTATCCATGATATCCGTCGTGTGATCGCTAAATTACCGAAAAAACGCCAAAATTTACTTTTTTCCGCCACCTTTTCTGACGAGATAAAAGGATTAGCGAATACCATCTTAAATTCGCCTGAATCGATTGCTGTGGCGAAAACCAATAGTGCATCTGAGCAAATTACGCAATATGTGCATCGGGTGGATAAGCGTCGTAAGCGTGAATTGCTCTCTTATTTAATTGGCAAAAATCAATGGCAACAGGTGTTAATTTTTACTCGAACCAAATATGGCGCTAACCATCTAGCAGAACAGTTAACCAAAGATGGCATTAAAGCATCAGCAATTCATGGTAATAAGAGTCAGGGCGCCAGAACGAAAGCGTTAGCTGATTTTAAGTCGGGACAAATACGAGCATTAGTCGCTACAGATATCGCCGCCAGAGGATTGGATATTGAGTTATTACCTTATGTTATTAATTATGAGCTGCCACAAGTAGCAGAAGATTATGTTCATCGAATTGGTCGAACAGGGCGAGCGCAAAATCAAGGCCAAGCTATATCGCTGGTTTGTATTGATGAACTTCCTCAATTAAAATCAATTGAGAAATTACTTAGAAAGCCGATTCCAGAAATTTTTACTCAAGGATTTGAAGTCGATTCTCGAATTAAAGCGGAGCCAGTCAAAAAAGCGCCAGCCAGACGAGCTCCAACAAAAAGAAGAAGTGCTGATAAATCTCGAACTTCTAAAAATCATCAGAATAGTATGAAGCAATCAAGCCATCATACACATTCTAAAACTAACTAAATTATTAAAAAGCAGAAGGATATTATTATGGCTAAGGTTAATCGCAGTCGTCGTTTAAGAAAAAAATTACATATTGAAGAATTTAAAGAGTTAGGTTTTACTGTAAGCTGGTCATTTGACGAAGGAACTAATGAAGAAACCATCGATAACGTTGTCGATCAATTTATCGTTGAAGCAATACAAGCTAATGGTTTGGCTTACGAAGGAAGTGGTTATTTGACTTGGAAGGGGATTATTTGTACCCAAAAATTAGGTAACTGTACTGAAGAGGATCGTGACAATGTCACTAAATGGCTTGAGAGTCATGGATTAAAAAATGTTAAAACCAGCGCTTTAATCGATATTTGGTGGGATGAATTAGATTTTTAATTCTTTATAACCAGCCAATAAAAAATGGCCACTTATGTGGCTATTTTTATTGCTTTGCATGCTGCTTTATTCTATGCCTTGACTTCGTAAGTAATCTTCATAGTTTCCGGTATAATCAATCACTTTTTCTGGCGTGATTTCAATAATACGGCTAGCCAGTGAGCTGACAAATTCGCGGTCATGCGATACAAAAAATAACGTTCCTTGATAAAGCTCTAATGCCATATTTAATGATTCGATCGATTCCATATCAAGGTGATTGGTAGGTTCATCCATGACAATGATATTTGGTCGTTGCATCATCAATTTGCCAAACAGCATACGGCCTTTTTCACCACCAGATAGAACTTTAACTTGCTTTTTAATATCATCTTGGGAGAACAATAATCGACCTAAAATACTGCGTACCGCTTGTTCATCATCATTAGGTTGTTTCCATTGACTCATCCATTCAAATACAGTTAAGTCCTGTTCAAACTCATATTCATGATCTTGCGCATAATAACCAATATTGGCATTTTCTGACCATTTAATATCACCTTGTTCTGGTGTTAATTCATTCATCAAGGTTTTAAGTAGGGTAGTTTTACCGATACCATTAGTCCCTAAAATTGCTACTTTTTCGCCAACTTCGACCATGAGATTAAGATTTTTAAATAAAGGACCATTATCGAAACCTTTAGTGAGATTTTCTACCACTAGTGCATTACGAAACAGTTTTTTATCTTGCTCAAAGCGAATAAATGGATTTTGTCGGCTGGATGCTTTGACTTCTTCCAATTTTATTTTTTCAATTTGTCTTGCTCGTGACGTTGCTTGTTTTGATTTTGCAGCATTAGCGCTAAAGCGACTGACGAAGGATTGTAATTCACTTATTTGTGCTTTCTTTTTCGCATTATCAGCTAATAAACGTTCTCTTGCTTGAGTAGCGGCAGTCATATAATCATCATAATTGCCAGGGTAAATACGAAGTTCACCATAATCCATATCGGCCATATGGGTACAGACCATGTTAAGAAAATGGCGATCATGGGATATGATGATCATGGTGCTTTCACGTTCATTTAAGGTATCTTCCAACCAACGGATAGTATCAATATCTAAGTTATTGGTTGGTTCGTCGAGTAATAAAATATCCGGATTTGAAAATAGTGCTTGGGCTAATAATACCCGTAGTTTCCAACCTGGAGCAATTTCACTCATTAGGCCATAATGTTGTTCGATAGGAATACCAACTCCAAGCAATAATTCACCAGCTCTGGCCTCCGCACTATAACCATCCATTTCGGCATATTGGGTCTCTAAATCAGCGACTTTAAAACCGTCTTCCTCACTCATTTCTGCTAACGAGTAAATGCGATCACGTTCTTGCTTGATTTGCCATAATTCTGTATGTCCCATAATTACAGTATCGAGAACAGTAAACTCCTCGAAAGCAAATTGATCTTGGCGTAATTTACCCAATCTTTCATGTGGATCAAGCGATACATTGCCTGAAGTTGGCACTAAATCGCCACCAATAATTTTCATAAAAGTTGATTTACCACTCCCATTGGCACCAATTAATCCATAACGATTACCATTACCAAATTTGACGGAAATATTTTCAAATAGTGGCTTACTACCGAATTGCATTGTGATATTGCTTGTTGTTAACACTAATAATTACTCTTGAATTGATTTGCAACTAAACCATAAAGCTCTTTATGAGATTTAAAGTAACTGGCAAAAATGTGATTTAGCTCATATTATGCCATAATAATGACCTTTTTAGCAGTTTAGTTGTTAATTTTGTCCTTAAAAAGTTTTGTTCGGCAAAATTTTTCACCATTGGTAAACATTTGGTTTTAATTATTGTTTACATTGTTAAAACGAATTGTTACCATGCCTGACTTTTTATTTTCGGTACAAATTTGCTATGTATTACCTTATTTTTGTCACCATTATTTGGTCGTTTTCATTTAGTTTTATTGCGGTTTATTTAAGTGGTCAAGTTGATACTTGGTTTGCGGTAGTCATGCGCGTTTTGCTGGCTTTTATTACCTTTATTCCTTTTTTACGTTTTAAAAATGTCTCTGTAAAGCAGATGTTGCTTTTGATGGGAGTAGGTGCATGCCAATTAGGAATTATGTACTTCTTTTATTACAACTCATTCCAATATATTTCGGTACCAGAGGTTTTATTATTTACCATTTCAACGCCAATTTATGTCACCATCATCTATGATTTACTGCAAGGGCATCGACTAAGACTTAATTATTTATTAACGGCCATTATAGCGGTAATTGGTGCGGCAATTATCCGTTATGACCACATCAGTCGTGATTTTATTATTGGCTTTTTATTAATTCAGGGTGCCAATATCGTCTTTGCTTTAGGGCAAGTCGGCTATAAACGTATTATGGAACTCTATCCATTACCGCAACATCAAGCTTTTGCTTGGGTCTATTTTGGCGCAATAGTTGTAGCATCTATTGGTTGGTTATTATTTGGTAATGCTGACAAACTTCCTACCACTCAATTACAGTGGGGGATTATTATTTGGTTAGGTGTTGTGGCTTCGGGATTATGTTATTTCTTATGGAATTTAGGCGCGACTAAAGTCGATTCTGGTACATTGGCAATTATGAATAATTTGGTTATTCCGGCTGGTATTTTAGTCAATGTTGTTATTTGGCACCAATCAATAGATTGGGGGCGATTCACTATTGGTAGTGCAGTTATTGTTTTTGCTTTGATTTTACACCACAAATTCAAAAATTTTGCGGTGAAATAAGTTAATCTTAAGCAAAAGGTAACTGTAACATTATTGATAGAATTAACGGTGTTGTTATCGATGACAACGCCGTTGATATCAATAAGCTAGATGCGATAGGTCCTTGTAAAACCTCAAACTGTCTTGCCATCATATAGCAATTTATGGCAATCGATACTGAACTTAATAATACGATAACTTGTAGCTCTAAAACAGATAATCCTAACAATTTACCTAAAATATAAGTCGCAATTGGTAAAACAAATAGTTTGATAATACAGATTGCTATAGTGATATGGAGATCATTACGAATTTTATATTCAGCCAGTCCCATACCTAATACTATTAATGATAGCGGTGCGGTCATATCACTGACCATTTTGGTCGATTTCTCGATAAATATAGGTAAAGGTATACCGATGTAATTAACCGCTATACCGACAAATATGCCGATGATAATTGGATTTTTGGATACATTTTTAAAGGCTTTAATAAATCCTTTGCTTGAAAGTTTACCCATTTGCACAAATTCAATGGATACTGTTGCTAAAGTCCATAAAATTAAAGCATTAAATATTACGATAATGGCGACTATAGGAATCGCTTTTTCACCCAATAACATATTGATAATTGGAATACCAACAAATACCGTATTTGTGTAAATTCCACCCATAGCAAACATGGTACTTTCAGAACCATTAAGTTTAAAAAATTTAACCGCAATAAAGCAACTCAAGGCAAAAACAATAAATGAGCCACCAAAAAACACTAATAAAAGATTAATATCAATTTCTGAATGTTCAGAAAAGTGGCTCATAATTTGAAAGAGCATAATTGGGAAAGCAATATAAAAAGTGAATTTAGTTACACTATCGGTTACCGTTTTTTGCCAACGGCCCATTTTTACAGCAATATAACCTAACAAAATTAAGATAAATAAAGGTAAGGTCGTTAAAAACTGCTGCCATAATGTGATTAAAAATTCCATCTTAATATATCTTTCTATGCATGTTTTCTGGTGAAGTACCATTCTAATTCAGTTGAGCGATTAGAATCAAATTGATAGCCATCTAAATTAAAACTTTTAATATCATTATAATTATTAATGTTATTTTTTATAATAAATCGACTCATTAATCCGCGTGCTTTTTTGGCGTAAAAGCTGATCACTTTATAATCATCTTTGGTTTTATCTAAAAAAATCGGTTGAATAATTTTGCCATTTAAGTGTTTAACTTGTATCGCTTTAAAGTATTCATTAGAGGCTAAATTAATTAAAGTTGGTTGAGATGATTTTGCTAACTCTTCATTGAGTTTATCGGTTAAGCTTTCTCCCCAAAATTGGTAAAGATTAGTATTGTTACCATTTTTTAACCGAATACCCATTTCTAAACGGTAAGGTTGAATTAAATCTAGTGGCCTTAATAAGCCATATAACCCAGACAGAATACGTAAATGTGATTGCGCAAATTGCAAGTCACTAGCAGTAAAATCTTCAACATGTAGACCTTCGTATACATCGCCTTTAAACGCTAGAATCGCTTGTCTGGCATTTTGTAAATTAAAATCAGGATGCCAATTTTGAAATCTTTCATAATTGACTGCCGCAAGTTTGGGGCTGATAGACATTA
Source organism: Gilliamella sp. W8128 (assembly GCF_016100545.1). Taxonomy (NCBI): domain Bacteria; kingdom Pseudomonadati; phylum Pseudomonadota; class Gammaproteobacteria; order Orbales; family Orbaceae; genus Gilliamella; species Gilliamella sp. W8128. Next base: position 164,743 of record NZ_JACFSE010000003.1, on the reverse strand, counting down.
ATTTAGCTAAATCATTGCTAGTTAGCTTTTTACAAACAGTAATAAGTTGTTTTGTTGCCTCTAAACATTCGGGTAGGGTATGGGTTGTAGAGATTAATGGACTTTGATAGTCAAGGGTTTTGGCTGGAGAGATGATAGTTAGCATAAAGAGTGTTACCTATTGTGTTTTGTGCGAATAGGGTTTATTTTACCTGTAATCTTAGCAAATAAGGAGAATAAATATGAATAGTACCAAAAAAGAAATACATGATATTCGATCTTGGGCAAATATTCGTGAAACCTCTATTGAAATTGCCGAGGCTATTTTTGAACTCGCTAATGATGATGAAAAATTAGCAGAACAAATTTGGGAAGAAGGTAGCGATGAAGTATTACAACGCGCTTTCGCTAAAACTAAAGCTGATAAGCTCTTTTGGGGCGAACAGACCATCGAACGTAAAAACGTTTAATCTATATTATAAATCAATAATTTAACTAAATTTAGTGTTATCAATAGGATTGTAGAGTTTTATGAAAATAATAAAATTAATGACTATATTTATTATTTTTATGCCACTACAGGTTTTTGCTAATTCAAAATATGCTGATTTAAATCAGTACGAATTGCGCATCTACTGTAGTGGCGAGCCTTCAGAAAGAGCCATGACTGAATGTTTAGAAAAAATTTTTTATATGAGTCAAGCGGAATTAGATAAATCGCAAAAGAAATTTTTCAATGAACTTGATAATTGGTTTGAAGATAAAGAATACATCGTAATTGCCAAAACTAGATTGAAAAAATCTAACCAAGAATTTATTAAATATCGCAATCTGCAGTGTGATTTTGCACGTTCGTTAGGTGGTGGAGCAATTGATAATGCGCTAGATATGATGAAATTTTCTTGCCTTGCTGAGCTGAATTTTCAACGAGCAAAACAACTAGATCTTTATCTTAAATAAATTAAAGTACAAGATGAAATCCTTATTTAAATTATTGTATTGATTTTTGAGATATAAACATTTTGGTTTTAACGTTCTGTTATAAATGAATTAATTATTATAGTTACTAATATAATAATTTTTCTATTTCTTATAGCAAAATAAAATTATCAATAGTTATTCTCAGTATATAATAAAATTTTAAATGACAATTTGATCTTGATATGAAATTAACTTTTTTAGGGACAAGTGCCGGTTCACCAACCGCAGAACGTAATGTAAGTAGTGTTATGCTTGATCTCCGACAAGAACGAGGGCGATTATGGCTGTTTGATAGTGGTGAAGCAACGCAAATGCAAATGCAAAAGGCCAATTTTAGTTTAGCCAAATTGGAGATGATATTTTTGACTCATTTACATGGTGATCATCTATTTGGTTTACCGGGGGTGTTGACAACTCGTTCATTAATGCAAAATCAATCGGCATTAACGTTAGTTGGACCTAAAGGTATTAATCAATTTATTCAAACAGTGATTGAAATTAGTTCTTCATGGCTTACTTACCCTTTAAATATTATTGAACTTGAACAAGATAGCTTAGTGTTTGAAGATAATAAATTTCGCGTCGACGCCAAATTATTACAACATCGAGTCCCTTGTTTTGGTTATCGTATTGTTGAAAAGGATCTTCCTGCAACGCTGGATATTGATAAATTAAAAAAAGATAACATCCAAATAGGTTCACATTATGCTCATTTAAAAGAAGGTTTAACCGTTACTTTAGAAGATGGTAGAACAATTAATGGTAAGGATTATCAAGGCGATATTAAGCAAGGCAAAAAAGTAGCTATTTTGGGTGATACCATCCCTTGTCAAGCATCCATTGATTTAGCTGAAAACGTCGATTTATTAGTGCATGAGGCCACTCAAGAGCAAGCTCTTGAGGCAAAAGCCATTGAACGTGGGCACTCAACGACAATACACGCTGCCAATATAGCTAAGCAAGCTAATGCTAAAAGGTTAATCATAACGCATATTAGCCCTAGATATAGTATACAAGATAATCAAAAACTGGTTAATGAAGCTAGGAGCATCTTTGCTAATACTGAAATTGCTACTGATTTTGCCACTTTTCAAGTTTAATCAATCACGCCGACTTTGTCGGCTATTACTAATAAAACTAATCAAAGCCAAAACTATAACTATAATAATAACAATAACAATAATTAAAACATGACTTTTCTTGTATATTTTTACTAAATCAAAATGACCATATTTGTAAAAAATATTGAGGAGTCTATACCGTCTTAAGATGAAAATGATTCATTAATATCATTTAGTATCACTATTTACAGAAAATTTTTATTTATGATTGTAGTGGTTAGATAACTTTATAAATAAATTTTATTAAGTGATAAATGTAGGATGAAAAAGTAAGTTTTTGTAAAAAATATTGAGGAGTGTATACCGTCTTAATATAAAAATAATGAATTATTGTGCTTTAATAGCATTAAGCTGATTCGCCGACATTGCCGGCGAATGTACTTTTTATAAACAAAAATCTTTAATTAAATTTTCAATGGTTAATTTGGTTGGTTTTAAGAAATCCATTGAAATAAATTCATCTGGTTGATGAGCTTGCTCAATAGAGCCTGGTCCTAAAACGATGGTTGGGGCGATTTGATTTAAATAAGGTGCTTCAGTACTGTAGTTAACGGTTTGCGCGGTGTGACCAACCAGTTTTTCTATATGATTTAATGCTGGATGATCTTTTTTACATTCATAGCCCGGTATTGGTGATACCTCATATTCGATGGAAACTCGATTAGGATATTGGTCCATAACGGGTTGTAATGCTTCACAAAGGGCATTATAAAGTGAGTCAATATCGTTATCTGGTAAAACCCGAATATCAATAATCAATTCACAACAGCCACAAATACGATTAGCTGCATCACCACCATGAATAACACCAAGATTCATGGTTGGATAAGGTACGCTAAAGCCATCATTATGATATTGTTGTTTGAATTTTTGCTTCAAAATAAGTAATCTTTCAATCACTAAATGCATGATTTCGATAGCATTAATACCTTTGTCTGGATCACTTGAATGGCCTGACTTACCAATAACTCTAATTGAATTAGATATAAATCCTTTATGAGCACGAATAGGAATCAATGAGGTAGGTTCGCCGATAATTGTGCAGTCTGGTTGTAGTTGCGTTTGTTGGGCAAAAAATGAAGCACCAGCCATTGATGTCTCTTCGTCTGCGGTCGCTAATACATAAATTGGTTTGGTTAATGTTTTAAGATCGATATCACGCAATGCATCTAATATAAATGCAAAAAATCCTTTCATATCTGCAGTGCCTAGCCCATAGAGTTTATTATTTTCTTCGGTTAACTTAAATGGATCTTTGCTCCATTGTCCATCATCAAAAGGCACTGTATCACTATGACCACTTAATAATAGGCCGCCTTGAGTTTTATTGTCACTATTGGAATAGGTGGCTAACATGTTAAATTTATTACGTGTATTTGGTACAGGTTGAATGTCAATTGTAAAGCCTAAATCAGCAAACCATTGCGCTAATTTGTCAATTAGTGGCTTATTGGAATAATCTAATTTTTCATTGGTTACATTACTGATAGTTGGAGTGGATATTAATTCATTATAAATTGTCAAAAAAGAAGGAAGAGCCATAAAATCACCTTTATTAAATAAGTCATAACGCTGAGAAAAATATATTTAATTACTATATTTCCTTACAACACTGCTAGCAATATCTTGTTGCTATTTTGTTAGACGGTTATTGATTAGCAACTAATTGTTTTATCTTTGAATATTTCGCTACTATTATAGTTAAAGATAGGCTAAATATTATTTGTCATTATTGATATAATAACTTATTTTAAAGCTACTCAAAGTAAAAATTTATTATCAATCACTAATAAGGAAATAGACAGTGAAGATTAAATCATTATGTTTTATTGGTTTACTCATGCCATTTTTCGCAAATGCCCAAAATCCATCATTTGATGATGATTTTAGTCATTTATTAAAAAGCTTTACCCAATGTGATAAGACTTTTTTTTCGGATTTAAATAAAAAAATATATCGTAATTATTTTCCAATCGTAAATTTACCAAATGGTTATAGCAAATTTGTCACTAAATCAAATAATAATCCTAAAAAAAGTAGACTTACATTTGATCCACCCATTATCTTTAATGGTTTAAAAATCGAAAGTTTTGATCAGTCCCAATATATTTACAATGAACATCTGAAGTACTATTTTTGGGGATTTAACACCGATAATACCTTTGAAGAGATTAAAAGTGCGTTACCATGGGTTGATTGGCAAATATCGGCTGATGGTACGCTTGATGTTGCCAATGCGTTATTTTATAAAGATGGTGTTTGGTCTGACAATAAACATGTATTAACCAATGACTCTCCAGTAAGAGGCACTGCTGAAAATTTATTGTTTCTTGAATATGATAGGTTTAGTGGCAAAGTCATGATTCAATGTTCAGTTCAAGGTGATATTCCATTAAAAGAATTAAAACGGTTTAGACCGGATTTATGATCTTTTTCAAGATAATCGTTTAACATTTATAAGATAACTCCAAATTAATTTTATATTGATTTGGAGTTTAGTTTTTTTTATTAACCTTTTTCCATTGACTAAATCAATAATATATTAAAATAATTTTCAATTAAATTAATTGGATATTCATTTTTTTTGCTTTTCTTTATAAATCATCATCTACGTTTATTGTGATCTCTATTTAAAATTATAAATGACCTTTTTTAGCTTTTACTGCGTTTGTATTGCGAGCTGATGTTATTTATAAAAGACATTTGCTATGATGATCATATTGAAAATAAATCGCTTCTAACTATTAAATTTTTCGTTAAGTTATATTTTAGATTTGTCACTTTAGAATAAGGTGTTATTCATGAAACAAATAAACAAAAAATGGATTGTTATTGCAGTTGTAGTTGTTATTATTGGTTTTATTTTGTGGCAGCAATTTAAGCCTGATGGCTATGGTGCTGATTTTACTAGTGGCAACGGACGTATCGAAGCTACTGAAATCAATATCTCTACCAAATTAGCCGGTAGAATTGAAAAGATTAATGTTGAAGAGGGCGATTTTGTCACTGCAGGCCAACCGCTAGTCATTATGCAAACTGATACGTTACAAGCGCAATTAAATGAAGCCCAAGCTCAACATCGACAAGCTATGAGTAATGAAGCGACATCAAAAGCACAAGTAGCTTTAAAAATGAGTGATAAAGTTGCTGCTTTAGCTGGTGTTACACAAAGAGAAAGTGACTTAGATATAGCCAATAAGCATTTACAACGTACTGCTGCACTTTATCAAAAAGGAGCGATTTCAGTACAACAATTTGATGATGATACTGCTAAAGTAAATAGTGCCAAAGCTGCATTAGATTCAGCTAAATCACAAGTTACCGCTGCTGATGCAGCGATTGAAGCTGCTCAAGCTGGCGTAGAAAGTGCTAAATCAGCGATAAATGTAGCGTTAGCGAATATTAATCAAATTCAAGCTGATATTAATGACAGTACCTTAACCGCTCCTGTTGATGGTCGTATTCAATATCGTATAGCCCAACCAGGTGAAGTTTTATCTTCAGGTGGAAAAGTATTAAATCTAGTCAATCTATCCGATGTCTATTTGACTTTCTTTTTACCAGAAACAATTGCGGGGAAAGTGGGTATTGGTGATGAAGTTAGACTAGTGTTGGATGCTCTTCCAGATAAAGCTATTTCAGCCAAAGTTTCGTTTGTATCTAGTGTGGCACAATTTACGCCTAAAACAGTTGAAACCAAAGATGAACGTCAAAAGTTGATGTTTAGAGTTAAAGCACAATTAAGTCCAGAATTGTTAAGATGTTATATTACTCATGTTAAAACCGGTCTCCCTGGCGTTGCATGGGTTAGACTTGATCCTAATGCGGAGTGGCCTTCAGGTTTATCTGATGTTGCAAAATGCCAAACAAAATAATTGGAGATAGCATATGTCAGAATTGGATAAAAGGGATTTGAGGTTACTTGCTGAAGGTAAAGCCATTGAAGATGCAGTTGTTAATGTCAGTAATGTAACATTACATTATAAAAAAACTTGTGCGCTCAATGATGTCAGTATTGCTATTCCACCAAGATGTATGGTGGGATTGATCGGTCCTGATGGGGTGGGTAAATCGAGTCTATTGTCTTTGATCGCCGGCGCGCATGTTATCCAAGAGGGATTAGTTTACGTTTTAGATGGGGATATGAAAGATAAATTACATCGTCAAAACGTATGTACCCGTATTGCTTATATGCCACAAGGATTAGGTAAAAACCTTTATCCTACACTGTCAGTCGAAGAAAATTTACAATTTTTTGCCCGTCTATTTGGTAATGATGCCGCCGAAAGACGGCGACGTATTGATGAGTTAACTAAAAGCACTGGTTTATATCCTTTTCTATCTCGGCCTGCGGGTCGTCTTTCTGGCGGGATGAAACAAAAGGTAAGTTTATGTTCGGCTTTGATTCATGATCCTGATTTACTTATTCTTGATGAACCAACAACCGGTGTTGATCCGCTTTCTCGTGCACAATTTTGGCAACTCATTAATAAAATCCGTGAGCAACGTCCACAAATGAGTGTTATTGTTGCTACTGCGTATATGGATGAGGCACAAAACTTTGATTGGTTAGTGGCAATGTATGGCGGTAAGATCCTCGAAACAGGTACACCACAAGCACTTTTGGCCAAAACAGGGAAAGATAATTTAGATGATGCTTTTATTCAATTAATGCCCGAAGATGCTAGGGAAGGTTATCAAGCGGTTGAAATCCCTCCGTTAGATTTAAATCAAGATTTACCGGTGGCAATTGAAGCAAAAGGATTAACTAAGCAATTTGGCGATTTTATTGCGGTTGATCACGTTAATTTCTCTATAAAGCAAGGCGAGATTTTTGGCTTTTTAGGATCAAATGGTTGCGGTAAATCAACCACCATGAAGATGTTAACCGGTCTATTACCTATTTCATCAGGTGAAGCGTGGTTATTTGGTAAACCAGTTGATGCCAGTGATATTAATGTAAGACGTCATTTAGGTTATATGTCGCAGGCGTTCTCACTTTATAGTGAATTGACGGTTGAGCAAAACCTTGTTTTACATGCTCGTTTATTTGGTATTGAAGAAAGTAAAATACCGGCAAGAGTTGAGGAGTTAGTTAAGCGTTTTGGTCTGGAAAATGAATTGAAAAGTTTGCCAGATAGTCTACCGTTAGGCGTTAAGCAAAGACTTTCTTTATCGGTTGCTGTGGTGCATAATCCTGAAATTCTTATTCTCGATGAACCTACCTCTGGGGTCGATCCGATTGCTCGTGATGACTTTTGGCGTTTAATTATTGAGCTTTCCCGAAAAGATAAAGTCACCGTATTTATCACTACCCACTTTATGAATGAAGCGGCACGTTGTGATAGGATTTCATTAATGCATGCTGGTAAGGTTTTAGCCAGCGATACGCCAGATAATATCATTCATTCTAAAGATGCGAAAACCCTTGAAGAGGCCTTTATTCGATATTTAGTTGATGCTGGCGCTGATGATACAAACAATGATGAAAAAGCTAGCGAAATGCCTAAAGCCGTAACTAATGATAATGAGCAAGTTAAAGTCAATGCACATCATCTACAAGGGTTCAGTCTAACTCGTTTGATTGGTTGTTTGTGGCGTGAAACACTTGAGTTATCCCGCGATCCATTGCGCGCTTTATTGGCACTGTTAGGTTCAGCGATATTAATGTTGGTGATGGGCTATGGTATCACGATGGATGTTGAGGATTTAAATTTTGCAGTATTAGATCGTGATCAAACGATCACCAGTCAAAACTATATTACTAATTTATCTGGCTCCAAGCGTTATTTTATCGAGAAACCGCCAATCACAGATTATGATGATATGGACCATAGGATGAGAAGTAATGAGATAGCGTTGGCGATTGAAATTCCCCCTAATTTTGGCCGTGATATTCAACGCGGTGATCCAGTTAATATCGGTATCTGGATTGATGGCGCTATGCCATTACGTGCCGACACAATTAAAGGATATGTACAAGGTATGCACCTTTCGTGGTTAAGTGACAAAATAAAAACCACTACCGGCACCGCATCTAGCTCATTGGCAAATATTGAGACCCGCTATCGTTATAATCCGGATATTAAAAGTTTGCAAGCGATGGTGCCAGCGGTCATTCCTATTTTACTCTTAATGATTCCGTCAATGTTAGCGGCATTATCCGTAGTGCGTGAAAAAGAAATGGGGTCAATAATTAACCTATATGTAACTCCTGTTACTCGAACTGAGTTTTTACTAGGTAAACAGGTTCCTTATATTGTTATTTCGATGCTTAGCTTTTTATTACTGCTGCTTATGGCGGTTACTATATTTGGCGTACCGATAAAAGGAAGTTTACTAACTTTATGTTTAGCTGGATTAGCTTATTGTATCATTGCTACTGGCTTTGGTTTACTTGCTTCGACGGTAACACGTAGCCAAATTGCGGTTATCTTTTTAACCTGTGTTGGTACTATGTTACCAGCGATACAATTTTCGGGGTTACTCAATCCTGTAGCATCATTAGAAGGGAGTGGGCGATATATTGGTGAAGTCTATCCAACTACCCATATGCTTATTATTGCTCGAGGTGTTTTCAATAAGGCATTAGGATTTTTTGATTTACATAACTCGATATTTACCTTACTGATTACTATTCCGATTATACTTGGTGCAAGTATATTCCTCCTCAAGAAACAAGAAGGATAGATATTATGCAAAGTTTTATTAATATTTATCGCTTAGGTATTAAAGAGTTATGGGGATTGATTCGTGATCCAATCATGTTACTGTTAATCGCCTACTGCTTTACACTGGATATTTATACCGCAGCTACCGCAACTTCAGACTCACTTCATCATGCTTCAATTGCGGTGGTTGATGAAGATGATTCGCCTTTATCAAGGCAAATTATCGCAGCGCTTTATCCGCCAATGTTTAATAAACCAGTTAAATTAAATTCAATGGATGAAGTTGATCGCGGAATGGATACTGATAGTTATACTTTTGCATTAAATATACCACCTAATTTTCAACGTGATGTGTTAAATAACCAAAGTCCAGAAATTCAACTGAATATTGATGCAACCCGAATGGGACAGGCTTTTGTAGGTAATGGTTATATTACGCAAATTGTCACCAGCGAAATAACTAAATACTTTAATCAAATTGATAAACCAACCAGTTTGCCGGTCAATATTGAGGTTCATGCAGCCTTTAATCCTAATTTAACCCGTTCTTGGTTTGGTTCTGTCATGGAGATTATTAATATAGTTACCACATTGTCGATTATTTTAACCGGTGCAGCGTTAATGAAAGAGCGCGAGCATGGTACTATCGATCACTTGCTATCAATGCCTGTGACACCATTTCAAATTATGATCTCAAAAGTTTGGTCAATGGGGTTGGTGGTACTAGTTTCGACTTGGGGTGCATTGTTAGTCGTTGTTCATGGTTGGTTAAATGTGCCAATTGAGGGCTCGATTACCTTATTTTTAGTTGGTGCTGCTTTGCATTTATTCGTGACAACGTCACTCGGTATCTTTATGGCAACCGTGGCTAAATCAACCGCACAATTTGCGATGCTATTTATTTTGATTCTTTTACCGTTACAGATGCTTTCTGGTGGTAGTACGCCAAGAGAAAGTATGCCTGAAGTGGTGCAAAATATTATGTTATTTGCACCTACCACCCATTTTGTCGAATTAGGGCAAGCAATTTTATATCGAGGGGCTGGTTTAAGTGTGGTTTGGACCTCGTATGCGTGGTTATTAGGAATCGGTAGTGTGTTTTTCCTTATTGCACTGAAACGCTTTCGTAGTTCAATTGTTAATATGGGCTCTTAATTTTATGAATAATAAAAGTGCAAAAATTAACTTTATTTGCACTTAATAATTTAAATTATTAAAGTTTTTTATGAAAAAGATTCATTTACTAAAATATAGTATCGCAATTGTAGCTGTTATTACTGTTCCTTTTGCACAGGCTATGACGCTTGATGAAGTTTTCGGTGAAATTGATAATAAGGCGGCTGAATTTATAGCCACCTATAATCAAGAACATCATACTAATTTACATACACTTGAAGCAAATAGAAAATTTTACGCATCTAACTGCCTTTTACCATTAAAGGTAAAGTGGCATAAAATACGCTTAGGCTTAAAAAATCTTCCTCATAAATATGGGCTTTCAATTTCTTGTGAAAAATCTATTAATAGTGATTATAGAAAATGGGATGTATATGTTGATGTAAGAAATGAACAAGGTAATTCAATTCAATCGATTGATTAAATTATTATCTTAGCGGTTAATCGGTTATCTATTTTACCAAAGGTAACTCATCCCAACGAGTCGTATATCGTTGGCTAAGTCGCTCTCGCTTGATTTGCCATGCAGCAGTTTGTCTGATACCACCTAAGTGAATAGTATTTTTTCCCATTTTCTGATTGATGTCATCTATGGTTTTCATTAATTGTTCACTTTTGTGTTTTTCAGTTGCTGATGTTTCAGCAGTAAATAAATCCGATTGACAATAATTATCTTTAGTTTTTAAATCAAGTAACATCACACCTGATTTCATAAATAAAAAACCTGGTTTATAAATGGATTGTAACCCTTTTTGGGCAGCATGAATGATAAATCTTGAATCATCGCTCGCCGATAATAATGGCACCACAACTGACGGATTATATTGCGCTAATTCAGGTCGAAATCGATTAGTTTTTAAAAACACCAGTACGGCATTAGCAACTGATTTTTGCTTTCTCAATTTTTCTGCGCCACGGCTGGCATGCACACGAATTGCTTCTTGTATATCAAATAGATTATTAGTTAAATGGCCAAAACTACGTGATGTCATAATATTTTTTTTAGCGGTATGCAGATCATCTAATTCAATACAATTTATACCACGTAGCTCAAGCACGGTACGCTCAAGGACAACTGAAAATAATTGTCTGATTTGTTTTAAATTAGCTTGATATAAATCCCAAGCGGTGTGAATGCCTAATACTTTTAGCCGTTGAGCAATTCGCCAACCAACACCCCATATATCTGCAACTGAGAATTGCTTTAAGATAGTTATTTTTTCTTCCAGATCCGTCGGAAAACAATAAACACCTTGATGAATAGGTTGTTTTTTGGCGATATGATTAGCTAACTTTGCTAGCGTGCGAGTTGCGGCAATCCCGATACTGACTGGGATACCTGTATCACGTTTTACTATTGCTTTTAAATTTTGACAATGATTTAAAGCATGGCTAAACCCGTTTAGATGAATGAAAGCTTCATCGATCGAATAGAGTTCGATATCCGCAGTATAATGACGAACGGTATCAAATACTCGCTGACTCATATCACCATAAAGTTCATAATTAGAGCTTAATAAGGTAATTTTTTTTTGAATATGGGAGGGGATTTGATAGGCCGGCATGCCCATAGCAACTAACGGTTTGAGTTCATTAGAGCGTGCTATTACACAACCATCATTATTTGAAAGAATACCAATTGGTTTTCCTTCTAATTTTGGATTAAATACCCGCTCACAAGATGCGTAAAAATTATTACAATCAATTAAGCCAATCATCAGTGTCCTCGTTTACGTAGGGAATGAATGGTATGTATTACCACTCCCCAAATATGCACGTCTTTGCCAGCTAATGAAATAGGTGGGTAAAGTTTATTGCCAGACAATAAATGATGTTCGCCATTAATAAAACTTAAACATTTACAGGTTAATTCACCGTCCACAGCAGCAACAACAATATCATCTATTTTCGGTTGTAAAGAACGGTCGACAACAAGGAGATCACCACTATAAATGCCATAATCAATCATCGAGTCACCAATCGCTTTAATATAGTAAGTTGCACTAGGATGCTTCACTAAATGACTGGTTAGATCTAGTTTTGTTTCTAAATAATCATCAGCAGGAGATGGAAATCCAGCTCTTACTGGTGTATCAACTAAAGGTAAATAAACAGTGAGCGAACTATTAGCTTGCCCAAGGACAACACAATATTTATTCAAGAAAAGACTCCGAAAAATTAATAAAAACGAATAGTGCTGGATAATTCGTATTAAAAAACAATATATGTATAAATATACAGTATAAAATTCTTAATTCAATAAAAATGAGTGTAAAAAAATAAAAATAGATGATTAAAATAGGTATTAAATTACTATCGATAAGTGATATTCACTGATAAAAATAATCATGATTAATGTTGTTATTTATACGGCTAATGACTAATATTAATGATAACTAGTTTTATAAATTATATTTTTTGAGGATAGGGATGAGGATATGATGAAATACAGTTTATTGTTTTTATCGGTGTTAAGTTGTTTAGCATCTTCTGCTTATACGACTTCCGCGAAAGCTAATGTCGAAGAGCGTTGTCACGCATTGGCAAATTTGAAATTAGAGAATGCTAAAGTAGTAAGTAGCGAAATAATTGCCGATCGTTTTTCACCAAGTTCTAAATTGGCTGATACTTTAAGAGGTGCTAAAGCTAAAGAAATTGTTGATTTACCGCAGATTTGTCGCGTCGAATTATCCATTGAACCGGCTATTAATGTCGAAGTTTGGTTGCCTACTAATTGGAATCAGCGATTACAAGCAATAGGTGGTGGTGGATATGCAGGATTTATACCATTTGATAAATTAGCCGTAGCGGCTAAAAATGGTTATGTTGCAGCCGCTACAGATACTGGACATACAGGTAATTTAGTGGAAGGCAAATTTGTCTTTAAAGATGGTAAATTACAGGCCGATTCGATAACTGATTTTGCTTATCGTAGTGTACATGAGATGACTGTAAAAACCAAACAAGTCATAGCGTCATATTATGGTCAAGCTGCTAATTATGCATATTGGAATGGTTGTTCAACTGGTGGAAGACAAGGGCTAATGGAAGCACAAAGGTATCCGGCTGATTATGATGGTTTGTATATTGCAGCACCAGCAATCCATTGGGATAAATTTGTACCAGCAGAAATATGGCCTCAAATTGTTATGCAACAAGAGCTAGGTAAACCGATCGATAACGATAAACTGGAAAAAGTTAGAAAAGCGATTATTGAACTGGCTGATGAAAAAGATGGTATTAAAGATGGCCTAGTTAGTGATCCAGCAGCAGTAGAAATCAGCGATGAATTGCTAAATAAAGCAGGACTTGATAAGGACGAAGTTCTCACACTAAGAAAAATTTGGCAAGGACCAACAGATCAAAATGGCAAATCTTTATGGTTTAGCATTGAACCGACTGCACCACTTGATGTTTTAGCTAGTAATAAAGGGCCTTTTCCTATTCCAGAGGATTATTTAAAGTATTGGATTAAACAAGATCCTAATTTTGACTGGAAAACATTAGGTTACAGCGGTTTTGATAACTATTTTAATGAATCAGTAGAGTTATTCCGTCCAATAATGGGAACTGATAATGCCGATTTGAGCCAATTTAAAAAATTGGGTGGCAAAATGATTATTTGGCATGGTTTGAATGATCGCCTGATCGCACCGAAAGGAACAATTCAATATTATAATAATGTATTGAAGATTATGGGCGGTAAAGATTCAGTCGATGATTTTGCAAAACTCTACCTAGCTCCTGGTGTTGACCATTGTAATGGTGGCGATGGCCCAGATAAAATTAATGGTTTTGAGTCGCTCGTTAATTGGGTTGAGAAAAAACAAGCGCCAAACAGATTAATTGCCCAAAAAGTTGAAAATGGTCAAGTCACCCTACAACGTCCTTTATGCCAATATCCACAAAAAACGATTTATCAAGGTAAAGGGGATACTAATAATCCTGAAAACTTTGTTTGTCAGTAATTTAATCACTAGCTAACCAATATATTTGGTTAGCTTTGTTTTTATCTTTTCAAAAATAACTATTCTAATAATTACTAATTTTGCCGTTTTCTCGCTCGACAAATCGCTTGATGATTCTCATCCGCCCACTGTATTAATGTATTCATTGGTTTAAGAAATGATATACCAAGCTCAGCTAGAGCATACTCTACACGAGCAGGGACTTGTGCATAAACGGTTCGAGTAATATAGCCATCTTTTTCAAGTCTTTTTAATGTCCGTGACAGCATTTGCCGTGATATATCACCAATTTCTTTATGTAAAGAATTGAATCGCATCGCATTATGTTCTAATGATTTTAGAATTAACAGACTCCATTGATCGCCAATTCTATCGAGAACATCACGAATAGGACATGGATGGTCAAATTCAAATAGTTCACTTTTTGTCGTTTTAGCCATTGTCATAATTATCGTTATCTCGTTTGCCTAAACAGATTAAGTCACATTGAGTTGACCTAGTCATGTTTATGTTACTTATTGTTTTATTTGATTTTTATTGTTACTATTCAATCAGTCTACATTATAGACTAATAACGCATTATAGATAGAGTTTATCTAAATTAAAATAGAAATTGGAGTTGGTATGAATGTAATTAAAAAAAGCTTTGTTATTGGTATTTGTTTGTTGAGTTTTACTGGTATTGCCGTTGCAAAAGATCTAAAGCAAAGAAATCTCGCTCAAGAGGAAGAAAATCGTACACTGGTTATCAATTTTTATAATAACTTCTTTAATAAGCATCAAGTGGCTGAGGCAACTAAAACGCTGTCTGAAGATTATAAACAACATAATCCCTATGTTGCTAATGGTAGAGCACCTGCGATTACGTATTTCGAAGGCTTCTTTAAACAAAATCCACAATCAAGTAATACTATAATTCGCTCATCAGTAGAAGGCGATATTGTATGGTTACATGTCCATTCTAAAATCAATAATGATGATCTTGGTAAAGCGGTAGTTGATATATTCCGAGTTAAAGATGGAAAAATAGTGGAACATTGGGATGTGATCCAAAATGTACCAGAGCAGGCAGAAAATAATAATACGATGTTTTAATGATTGATTCGATAACTTATAAGCGCTTTAATGGCGCTATTTTATATTCAATTGAATTAAATTAATAGTCATCACCTTAATTGTTATTAATCTAGACATTTTATGCTAATCAATGTTATTGAAATTAGCTTTTATAAAGCCCTTATAAAGCCCTTATAAAGAAGGGCTTTGTTTTATATGTTTTATTATTCGTTAAGATAATTTTCAATAAAATCGAATTTACGAGCTACATAAATCATATCTTGAAATTGTTGTTGTGCTGGTTGGTCCGTTTTTTCGATCCATGCCTTAACTATAGGGTTATCTTTAAACGTTGGGTCAGATGCATAAGCATATAAATAGGTTTCAATGACCTTAATTTCAGTAAATTTTAAATCAACTAAATAATGATAAGCCGCCAATAATCGCTGAAATAATTGAGTTGAGTTTTCATTAGGTAATGAAATATGCTCACTTTGCATATTGGTAATTAATTCATTGATATAACTATTCGCATCAACATGATAAATTGTTCTGTTTAAAAATAGTACTTCGGCTAATTTATCAGCGGCATCTTGAGTTATTTTTGCCTTTTGTTCTGCCGTTAATCTTGAGTTGCTTTTAATTGTTTGCGGCCCATCTTTAATCGCTTTCTTGGCTTCAATTTCACTTCGTGATAGATTGACATCAGGGTCATATTTTATTACAGCTATAATTGCCGCTGTGTTAACTAGAATTTTAGTTGCATCTAACAAAGTAGATTTATTTTTTATCATTTCAACCATTTTAATTCTCAAATTTTTATATTAATGTCATAGATTATAAATCGTGTTTCATAGGTAAAAGATCTGCTTCACGCAATTTCAATTCCACATTATTCATAGTTTTAATATCATTAATATTTTTTTGTATATTAGGAAAATGATCAAATAAAACAATGACAGTACCAATATGCTTATTCTCTTTTATAATTGGTATTAATTGATAAACTTCTGGATAATCTTTATGTTGTAATGGACTAGGTATGTAAGCCATTAAAGATAAGTTTATACGTGGCGGAAAGATATAAATTGAACTAGGAATTTCTCTACTATTCATAGTAATAAAGTTATGGCTAAATTTTTGTGCTAATCCAGTTATAAACGATGCCATTTTATCAATAATTTGTTTACTTTCAGGTAAATCAAAAGAAAAACCAACGGAAGATTTACCCGCCTGAAAACATCCGATAGCTTTGTATCCGGAATAGAACATCAGATTACAATTAGATAATTTTTGACTATCGGCAAAACATAATAAAACACTGCCTCTTGTGTCGATTTGTTTACAAGCACGTGATAGTTTTTTTAATCCATATTCGGTAAATCCTTCAGAACCATAAATTAAAGCTTTAGGCTTACCTTTGGCTGTACTTCGAGTTGGATACCAGTGGGCATTGTCATCTATACAGTGTTGATAAATATTTAATATGTCATGTAGTTGTTGATTAAGATCGGTAAATACAATTTGCTGCTTTCTGGGAAGATGAATTTTAATATCAAATTGCGTCATGTTTATTTCCATGTAAACATCCTTATTTTTTATCTTTCATTTTTACAAATTAATCATAACATTATTTATCATTAAAAATGAAAGTAGTTTTACTTATTATTTTTTAATTTAAATAAGCAAAAATTCGACGATTAAAAAGATTTAATTAGACTATTTTGTCTGTTTCTAATTGAGTTTGTAGTAGTCAATATTGATGTTGCTAGCTTACTTTTAAATCTCCTATAAATAATATTTAACTTTTAAAATGAAAATATATTTTTATATTTTTGCTTTTATTTTGAAAATTTGAGAGCTTCGTCACAATAAAATTTGTTTCAAAAACTATACTAATAATACGTAGCGTAAAGTTACGAATATTGCAGTAAATAGAGAAAAATTATGGTTTCAAATCTTTTTAAGAATATTTTTCTTTGTATTGTATTTTGATAGTTGCATGATGATAAAGAATAAAAGATTGGATGATTTATTCTTTCCTATAAGGTTAATTATCATGCTTAAAATTAAGGAGCTCTTTCTATGAAAAAAATATCTAAACTCTTTTTTGTGTGTTTTCTATTTTTTTTCACTTTCGGCGCACATGCTAAGCAATATCATATAGGTGTTTCATTATTAACCCAACAACATCCTTTTTATATCTCATTAGCAGATGCTATAAAACAAAAAGCTCAACAGGAAAATGTTGATTTATCACTATCCATCGCTAGCCAAGATCTTAATAAGCAAATTTCAGACATTGAAGATTTTATTATTAAAAAAGTGGATTTAATTATTTTATCACCAGTTGATTCAAAAGGTGTACAAGCTGCAATTATGAAAGCTGAAAAGGCGAATATTCCAGTTATTACTGTTGATGTTCCTGCCGTTGGCGTCAAAGTCGTTAGTCATATTGCGACCAACAATTATGCTGGTGGTGTTACTGCCGGTGAGTTAATGGGGAAATTATTAAACGGTAAAGGAACGGTTGGTGTTATTGATTATCCTATGGTGCAATCAGTTGTTGATCGTGTTGATGGATTTAAAGAAGGATTGTCTAAAACTCCAGACGTCAAGATAGTGTCTATTCAAACAGGAATTACTCGTGCAGAAGCTCTTGTTGTTGCACAAAATATGTTACAAGCATACCCAGACTTAAATGGAATTTTTGGTTTTGGTGATGATGCTGCATTATCAGCGGTTATCGCGGCGAAATCTGTTAAAAATAATGATATAAAAATCATTGGTTTTGATGGCATGGATGAAGCAAGAAAAGCTGTAGATAAAGAAAAGACATTCGTAGCTGTAATTCAACAATATCCAAATAAATTAGGTGAAATCGCTGTAGCTACTGCAATTGACTATTTAAATGGTAAAAAAGTCGATGAAGTAATCCCAGTCACCCCTGGTGTATACACAGGAAAAGAATAATTCATAATAAGGGATAGGGTAATATCTATCCCTTCCACAAGGAATCAACTAATGAATAATATCATTTTATCTGTGGATTCTATTGCCAAAAATTTTGGTCCGATTCAAGCTTTGAAAAATGTTAGTTTAGATATCTACCAAGGTAGAGTTCATACGCTATTGGGCGAAAATGGCGCAGGAAAGTCTACATTAATGAAAATTCTCGCCGGAATTTATCCGCCAAGTAGTGGAACAATTACTTATCAAGGCAATGTTATTACTATAAAGAATCCAACAGAATCAAGAAAGATAGGGATTGCTATTGTTTTCCAAGAATTGAGTTTAAGTAATAACCTAACGATTGCTCAGAATATTTATGCCAATAATGAACCAAATAAATACGGCATTATCTCTGATAATCAAATGATTAAAAATTGTAATGCATTGTTTGCTGAGTATGGTATCAAATTGAATCCAGCACAAATTGTTGGAACCATGTCTATGGCGCAACGGCAATTGGTTGAAATTGCAAAAGCACTTAGTTATGACGCGAAAGTATTAATCATGGATGAACCGACTTCATCATTAAGTGATAATGAAGCAGAACTACTCTTCAATATAATAGAGAAGCTTAAACAGAAAGGTGTTGCCATTATATATATTTCGCACCGGATGGATGAGATCATGCGTATTTCTGATGATATTTCTGTTATGCGTGATGGCGAGTATATTGCCACCCATCAAAAAAACGAAACCACCATCGATGAGTTGATTGCTGAAATGGTTGGCCGTGAAGTACAAAATATTTATCCACCAAAATTACCACATCAAATTCAGGATGATCCACCTTTATTAGAAGTTAGAAATTTAGATCATTCTAGAGAATTCAAAAATATTAGCTTTAAGGTGCATTCTGGTGAAGTAGTTGGCTTTTTTGGTTTAGTTGGTGCCGGTAGGTCAGAAGTGATGAAAGCGTTGTTTGGGGTAACTAAATACCAAGGTGAGATTTTTATTTCAGGTAAAAAAGTCAATATTAATTCACCAACTCAAGCCATTGAACATGGCCTTGCTTTCGTTACCGAAAATCGTAAAGAAGAAGGCTTGGTTTTGATGCATGATGTTCATTCAAATATTAATCATATTGCCTTTCAATATGAGCCATCTTTTATCATCAATAATAGAAAAGAATTATTAAATTCGACTAAATATATAAAAAAGATGGCTATTAAAACCAATAATCCATTCCAAGTAACCGGTAGTTTAAGTGGTGGTAACCAACAAAAAATCGTTATTGCCAAATGGTTAGTGAAGCCACCTAAAATTTTGATTTTAGACGAACCAACTCGGGGAATAGATATTGGTGCCAAATTGGAAATTTATAAATTAATAAGAGAACTATCATCAAAAGGTACTGCAATCATTATGATCTCATCAGAACTACCCGAGGTGATGTCTATCAGTGATCGTCTATTTGTTATGCGTAATAAAAAAATTGTAAAGGAATTTAATACTGAAGGGTTAACTCAACCAGAAGTAATGAATATAGCAACAGGAGCATCTGCATGAATACTAAAGAAAATACCTCGATGAATAATAGTAATTTTAAAGAATCTTTTTTTAAAGTATTCCGTCAATATGGGGGAATTGTTATCGGGCTAATTGCTTTATTCATTCTGTTTTCATTTATGAATAGTAACTTTTTAACGAGTACCAACATTATGAATATCGTCTTGCAAGTATCAATTATTGCGATTACTGCATTTGGTATGACATATGTATTGTTACTTGGTGATATCGATTTATCAGTTGGTTCAACTATAGCGTTAACAGGTACATTAGCGGCACTTGCTTTACTTTGGGGATTACCATTTTATCTTGCTATATCTATAGCCTTGCTACTTTCAATTGTTGTTGGTTTTATAAATGGTAGTTTAACGGCTCTTGCTGGTATTCCATCGTTTATTGTTACTGTGGCAACCATGGGGATTTTCCGCGGAATTGCTTATATCATTACCGATGGTAAACCCGAGATGATTATGGATGATGTATTTCTTGAATTAGGTAATGGTGATATTTTTTCAATTCCTAATCCAATATGGGTGCTATTAATATTGTTATTAGTCAATCATTTTATCTTATCTAAAACGACATTTGGCAGAAAAATTTATATCACTGGTGGCAACAAAGAAGCCGCTGTTTATTCTGGAATTAATGTTAAAAAATTAAAAATACAAGTTTTCATGATAACTGCATTAATGGCAGGAATTAGTGGATTATTGTTAGCATCAAGACTCTATTCAGGTCAACCAAGTACCGCACAAGGTTATGAATTAGATGCTATTGCTTCAGCTGTTTTAGGTGGAACAAGCTTAAATGGTGGTCACGGCACAATTATTGGAACAATGATAGGCGCTCTAATCATCGGTGTTATTAATAACGGTATGAACTTAATGAACATTCCTTATTTTTATCAACTAGTTGTTAAAGGATTAGTCATTCTATTAGCTGTATATATTGATGTTCGTAATAAGAAAAACAGAGTTTAAATGGAGTTGAATTAATATGAAAAAAATATTTACACTAGGTGAAATTGTTGTCGAAATTATGGCTAACCAAAAAGGGCAATTATTTACTCATGATGGACTATGGAAGGGCCCATTTGCCAGTGGCGCTCCAGCAATTTTTATCGATCAAGTGGCGAAATTAGATGAACCAGCAGCGATGATAAGTTGTGTTGGTAATGATGGCTTTGGTGAGTTAAATATAAAAAAACTGGCTGATGATGGTGTTGATATCTCTCATATTAAAGTTATGGATGACCAAACTACGGGAAGCGCATTTGTAACTTATCATGAGGATGGTAGTCGGGATTTTATTTTTAATATAAAAAATGCTGCTTGTGCTCTGATTAATGAAGACATGGTAAGTCAAAAGATTTTAGAAGATTGTGATCATCTTCATATAATGGGGTCTTCATTGTTTTCTAAACAAATTCTTGATACCGCTAAAAAAGCTATAGCTATAGTTAAACAAAATAAGGGTATCATTTCCTTTGATCCTAATATCCGCAAGGAAATGTTAAATCTGCCTGGCGTGAAAGATGCGCTGTTAGCAATATTACAACAAACCGATATTTACCTACCAAGTGAAAGTGAAGTCACATTATTAGCCGATACGGATAATGAGAAACAAGCAATCGATTATTTTTTAAATAATGGTATATCGTCTATTGTTATAAAAAAAGGTGATAAGGGAGCGAGTTATTATTCAGCAAGTGAATCTTTTGATGTGCAACCTCATTTAGTTACCGAAATAGATCCGACTGGAGCCGGGGATTGCTTTGGTGGCGCATATGTTGCTTTAATTCATAAAGGTTTTACAGCCAAAAAAGCCTTAACTTATGCTAATGCTTGCGGTGCATTGGCGGTGACAAAACAAGGACCAATGCAAGGTACGTCAACATTAGAGCAAATTGAAAAATTCCTACAAAAATAGTTGATTTCAATCATGATTAAGCCCCTAATAAGGGGCTTTTTAATTAACTTTTCAATAGAAAACAGTATATTATATTAATAATAATCAATAATTTTTATATATTGTTTTACGCCTTCAGCAATCAATAATATTGAAAGTAGCTACCAAAATTTCTGTTTATTTAAGTGACGTTGTCACTAATTTTAGGGCGAATCTTAACTAAAATTAGCTTACAATACCAAATAAAAAAATCTAACTAAATAATAGTTGATATCAAAGTATTCAAGGTATTACTGTTTCTAAGAAAATCAACAATAAACTCCTTGTATTAATGATATTTTTAGTAAATATATTATTGAAATAAATTACCTAAATACTAATAACGTTCAGCTAGCCAAATAAGCATGACTGATATCATATTTAGTTGCAGGAATTCTAAATTAATTTTATTTTTTCATTGAGTTTTGATAGATAACGCTATCTTTATTGACACTAGATTGTTTAAATGAACAATTAGTTATCTGCTGATGATATTCTGCCATTGTTGAGTTAGAAAGAATGATTACATCAATTTGTTGAAGTGAAGCGAATCCAAAAGTATCATTTTCTTCAATTCGACTGGGTAGAAGTGCGATGCGACAATTAGCGTTGTTTAATAATAATTGATATCCTTCCATCAATTGACCATTAGATATGGCAATTTCATCATCGATGTTGATTGCCTCTATTTCAAATATAACAGTAGATAATTCATATTTAGTTAAAATCGTTTGCACATCTTTTTTATCAAAGTTGGTATATTTTTGGTTAAATACTCCTCCAATTAATACTATTTCTCCTTGAATATAATCTTTTGCTAACATAGCAAAACTTAAATCATTTACAAGCAAAGTGAGATTTTTCTTATTATATAAATATGGTATGAGTTTAGTGGTTATCCTACCATTTAGTAAACATACAGTATCACCATCATTAATGAATGATAAACATCGCATAATCAAACTAATATCTGAGTAAGAGTTATTGGCTTCATTGTTTGAGTCGAGATGAGATTTATCAAAATTATCTTTTGGCTGTAAATATATAGCTCCGCCGAAGGATCGCTTAAGATAACCTTGTTGTTCTAAATAATTTAAATCTTGTCGTATTGTGACACCCGATACATTTAATAATTCAGATAATTCATCAACTTTAACTTCACCTTGTTTTCTAACTATTTCGGCAATATCTAATCGTCTTTTTAACAGTGAAGTATTTACTTTAGCCAATTTTATTTACCTCTTTAAAAAATTATGTATTAATAATTTCTGCAAAAGCAGATGATGAAATACTTTTTCTAATAAAACTTAAATTTATGATCTATTGCTCATTACTAAATCAGAGATAATCCATTGTTAGCATTATAATCAATGGTTTATAATGATGTTTCTATAAAATAATATAAAACAGATTATCTTACTTATCTTACTTATATTATTATGATATTAAATATATATTTAGCTTTATTATCTGCCTTATTCTTTTTTTATAAATGTTGAACTAACGTTAGTTAGGGGCAAATAAAAGTAGCTGCTTTATGATTAAAAAATTAACCAATATACAAATCCATAACAATACAATCATTATTGATGGCCATGACAGTAAAGTTCATATAGATGGAACTTGCTTAGACGCAGCTCTATTAACAGCTGAAAATAATATTTTGTTATTTGTTACTTTTGATTGTCCATTTGAAGAAATTTTAGCTATTTATTTATTCGATTTACAACAAAATCGAATAATTGATAAAGCGATGATATATCAAATGTATTATACAGGTTTTTTCAGTGATTTAGTGATTGTTTCAGAAAATAGGCTTTCTTTTGATTTTCTGATCGAAGGTGGTTGGACCTTAGCGTTATTTGATAAACCCAAAAAATCGCTAAGTCATTTATTACCCATGTCAATGGTGAAGCGTCCTTTTTCATTAACAAGATACTTTAGTCTAAAAAGAAATGTTTAATTCTATACTAAAATTGTTAGCCTCCAGTTCTTTGCCCATTTATAAATAAAAATCTTGCTCTAATCTAATTTGTCTATTAACCATTTCGATGAGGACATCGAAATTATCCATTAGCATAAAATATATAATCTTTTAATAATATTGCTACGCTTTAAAAGATGATAGTACTTATCTGGTTAGGTTAATAAATTCAGTTAAGTTGATAATGGAGAGAATCAAATGCCAAGTATTACAATTTATACTTCAGAAAATCATAAGATTGAAAATGAAGCTTTTTCTGAATTTTCAATTTGTTTAAAACAGTTAACCCAAAAAGTGTTGAAAGCCAAAGATGATAATATACACATAGCTTATTTAACAAGTAATATTGGTTATGGAAGACCGATCTATTTTGAAGCCAAATTAAGAAAAGAAGTTTTTCGTAATGAAGAGGTGATGAAAACCTATATACATCAGGTTGATTTATTAATTGAAGAAAAAATGGCTGTTAAAGCCAGAATTCGTTGTTTTATGTATGACGTCGACTATATATTTGCTAAAAATTAAAGGTTACTAACTATGAATAACGAATTTTCAAACAAAGAACTAGGAAATATTTTAGTTACAGCAATTAGTGATGGTTATTTGGATGCTAACTTTGATTTACTGGCAAATATTGATTTTGCAGAGTGTGAAAGAATCCAACGAAATGCTCATCAAAAAAAACTAAATGCCGTGCATATCAATACATTTTTAGTTCAAAAACAAGGAATGAATATTCTAATTGATGCTGGTGCTGGTGGAGTAAAAGGTTGGGGAGGAGAATTAGTTAATAATTTAACTAAGCTAGGTCTTAAAGCTACAGATATCGATGCTATCCTATTAACTCATGCTCATCCAGATCATATTGGCGGTTTGCTTACTTCAAATGGAGAAGTTGTTTTTCGAAATGCTAATTTATTGATTAGTGAAGATGAGTATAATTATTTGCAAGATGAAAAATCTTTTATAGCTGCTTCAGAACGTGTAAAAAATAATATTATTTTAGCTCGCAATGTTTGCAAACAGTATCAAGATAGATTGAGTTTCATTAATAAAAATCAGGTATTTCCTAATATATTTGCTATTCCTCTACCAGGCCATACACCAGGACATACGGGTTATAAAATTGTTGGTAGTAAGCAAAGTTTATTAATTTGGGGGGATATTGTCCATTTCCCATATATTCAATTATTAAAACCAAATGTCTCTATTGCTTTTGATTATGATCCGAAATTAGCAACAGAAACACGTTCCCAAGTGCTAAAAATGGTTTGTCGCGATAATATGCTTGTTGGTGGTATGCATTTTGGATCCAAAGGTTTCGGTTATATCAAAAAAAATCGAACAGGATATGAAATAGTTATAGATGATTGATTAAGTATGGTTATTTATCAAAATGATTTTTTCATTGAATTAATAGGTTAAGTATTTTTATATTAACTGTAATGTGAATTAGCGTTATTTTATAAATTCATATCCATTGCAAGTTATATCTTTATCATATTTCTTAAATAAAAGTTATTATCAATAGCCTATATAGCTTAATCGAGGATCTTGAAAAACTGAAGTAATCATATTAATCAATTTGTTGATGTCAAAATAAGAATAGTTTGTGTGATGGACCAATTCGATTTTGAACTCATTAAATTGTTTGTCTAGCTTATGTAGTTTAATTTTGTTTTTTATCTCATTACTAATTGAACAACGTAATACTAATGCGATTCCTTTTCCTAATGCTATATTTGAAAAAAGTACAGGATAAGATCCACATTCAATTACTCGTTCTGGTTTAATATTACTGGCAGAAAATAACATTTCGAAGTTTCGTTTTGATGTTGCGCATTGTTTACTACTGACCAAAAAAGTTTTGCCATCAAGATTAGCAATATTGGTAATTGTTGGGTGACTTTTATCTGTTGCTATAACGAGTTCAGATGCAAGTAGTATTTTAGTTGTATGTTTTTCGTTTGAAAAGCCAGAACCAATAATTACAACATCAAATTCATTTTTATCATAAGCATTGAGTAAACTCAGAGTATTGCCGATGGTAATATTAATATTTAATCCGAGTTCTTGCCCTAAATTAATTAAGGACGTAATGATATAAGGTGGTAGGCATTCAATTATTCCAACATTTATATTTGCATAATTTTCTTTGGTATTGGCTATATTTTTTTTGCAATCGTCCGCTAACTTTAAAATTTTGAGTGCATATTCATACAATATTAATCCTTGTTTAGTTGGAATGCATCCTCCAGTTTTTCTATCCAACAAAAGGGTATCAAGATTGTTTTCAAGACTTTGTATTCTATGAGAAATACTCGATTGGACACGATTCAAACGCTCAGCAGCTAAGGTTATATTACCTGTTTCTACAACTGTTACGAACGCTTGAAGTTCACTTATTTTCATTTAACACCTTATGTTATAAATCAATTTGATATAGGGACTAATAGATATTTTTTGGATTTGTGAATAATTTTCAAATAATTATATTTAAATAACAATGCTCGAATTATGAACCATATTGTAGTCAAACTTATATGTACTGCATTATCAGTTTAGAGCCAACACTATTACCGAATCAATTATATAAAAGAGGATATGATTAAGGCATCTATCTTTTCGATAAGGTATTCGGTTTTATTCATTGGTTTTCTTGTATTGTAATAAATATAATTTTTAGCAATAAATTCATTTAATTACTTTATAGCAAAATGGTTACACAATCAAATGACTGAACATGATTTTAGATCTTTTAAACAACGCATATCGTTTGTTAATGTTGTGTATCCAAATAGGCTAGTGATAATACGGCAATTCAATATAAATACTTATTAAAAAGATAAATTAATATGATAAACAACCATACACAAGAATTTGGTAGTTCAAGACGTTATTTTGCTACAGCAGCAATTTTAATCGGCGTCGGGATGTCGGCATTAGATGGTTCAATTGTGAATATTGCATTACCTTCTATTGTTAATGTATTAGATATTGAGGTGTCATCAAGTATTTGGATTGTTAATAGTTATCAGATCGCTAGTGCTGCAACTATGCTAATTTGTGCATCATTATCTTCAAGGGTTGGAGAAAAACTTTTTTTTAAATTAGGCATGTTGCTGTTTACGCTCTCTTCTCTGGGTTGTGGTCTTTCGCCCAATTTCTCAATTCTTGTTGTTATGCGAATGGTGCAAGGAATAAGTTATGCAATGATGATAAGTGTTGGGTTAGGTTTGTATCGAACTATTTTACCGGCAAATATGTTAGGAACAATATTAGGATTAAATGCAATGGTCTTTGCAGTAGGTACCGCCATTGGCCCTGCATTGGGAGGCTTTATTATTTCATATTTAACTTGGCCTTGGCTCTTTTATATCAACATTCCGCTAGGTATCCTCGCTATAACACTTTCTTTTGTTTTTTTAGGCAAAGATAGCGAAAAAGAAAAAGGATTTGATTGGTTAGGCGCTATAAGCTCGGCAACTGCATTAGGGTTAACTGTAATTGCGGTTGATCAAATAGGACATTGGGATAATAAAACCCTTATATCTTGTATTTTTGTTGCGATAATTTTATTTATCATATTCATTAAAGCTCAACATCATGCAAAATATCCATTATTGCCTTTAGATATATTTCATTCGAGGATATACAGTTTTGCTGTAATTTCTTCAATTCTAATTTTTATCGCTCAAGGGATAGCATTGGTCAGTTTACCATTTATATTACAACATACTTATGGTTACTCAGTACTTGAATCCGCATTTATGTTTACTCCATGGCCTATAGCTGTAGCCTGCTGTGCACCACTAGCTGGAATACTTTCTAATCGTTTTAATCCAACTAAAATATCTTCAATTGGTGCAATGCTTTTTTGTTTAGGGTTAAGTTCATTAGCTTTTTTATCTGAAACTGTATCTACAATTAATATACTATGGCGAGTCGCTATTTGTGGAGTTGGCTACGGTCTGTTTATTCCGCCAAATAATAGAGAAATGTTTATTAATGTTAAACATAATCGAACTGTTATTACCTCAGGAATGTTGTCTACAGCCAGAACAACTGGTCAGTCAATTGGTGCTGCTATTGTTATGGTAATAATAATTTCATTAGAAGGTGATAAAGGAATAGATTTTAAACGATTTGTTTTTTATGCTTTTAGTTGTGCCAGTTTTATTGCCTTATTTTCATTTATTGCTAGTATTTCACGCATCCACAAAATAAAGTAATCAAACACTGAACACTATTATTTATTTCTAATCATTAGGTTAATAACAATAATACTTATTAGAGCCAATAAAAAGGCAATTAAATAATTAAAATAATCTGCAATTGTCATTGAAATAGAGGAACCAATTATTTCAGAGAATAATAAGCTGCTCTGAAAAATAGCATAATCTGTAGCGGTTTGTTTTCCTTGCTTGGCAAAAATCATCGTGATGGTATAAATACTAACATTAATCGTTCCTATACCAATACCTAAAATAGTCATCATAATGGTAGTCGTCATAGGATTAATATAATCAGGCATATAGTAAAGTAAACACCAAAACAGAATTAGGAAAAATAATAAAGAAAAACCAAATTTAAGCGTCTGATAAGGGTGTTTAGTTTTTAATAAATAGGCTGCAATGGCACAACCTAAAAGCATAGTTAAATACCCACCAATACCGGTATAGATACCAACATCACTCACAGAGAACCCATGATCCAGTAAAATAAATTTAGTTGTGGTTAAAATTACCGAACCAGCAAAAGGTATCATGATCGCAAGCAATAGCATATGGTAAGCATTTTTTCGTTTAAAAAAATTGTTGATTCTTGCGCGTGAATTGGATCGTGAATTGTGGCCTAAATTGGGCTCTGTCCATATAGTGAGTTGTAGAATCGATACAAAAATAATCACAACTAACAATAAGATACTATAGGTTTTTCCTAAATAATCATAACAAACGGTTACACCAGCTCCACCGATAAGCATACCAGTAATATTGCCCATCACTTGAATACTATTTATCTGGCTAATCGTATTGTTTTGCGATAAATCAGCTGCCAGTCCATCAGTTGCAATATCGAGTGTTGCAGAAACGATACAGGATAAAATAATAACTAGAAGAAGATAAGTGGTCGTTTCTGCTGTAAAAGGGGTGAAGGCGATGATGGTTATAAGTATTGCTAATAAACATTGCATTGGCAGTAACCAGCTTTTCCGATAGCCAATTTTATCTATCCAGTGATTTTCAACTATTGGCGCCCATAAAAATTTAACGACCCATGGTAAACCAGCTAGCGGAATCATTGCTATTACAGCTAATGAAACACCTGAATCACGTAATAGGATAGGGTAGGCGTCAAAAGCTAATCCGACGGGTATACCTTGTATGATATAGAGTTGCGCAATAATAAATAAAAAATAGTTTTTTTGTTTATCTGCGGAGATGGTTTTATCGTCCATGGGGTGTTTTATAAGCTTCTATAATAAATATATTATAAATTCTATGCTCCAAAGGATATTAGCAGATAAATGGTAGCTTTATTTTGTTGTAAACGCAAATGATATTTGTTATCGTTTATTTGTTTGGAGGATATATGCATTTGGATAAATTACCCAATAATAAAAAGAACAGTTCATTCATTGAGTTACAACATGGTTTAGCGGTATGTGTGAATAGTGCCGATGATCTAAATGCCATCGATATCAGTAAAGCATTTCCTAGTAGTGATAAATGTTTATGTTTTAATTGTCAGTTACAAGGTAAATTGAGTATGCAAGTTAAAGATAGGAAGCTTGTTACCCATAAAGGGGATTTGACTTTCGGCTTTGCTGATGGTGAGACATTTCATCTTCAGCACTCTAAAGATTTTTGTAACGTTGAAGTTATGATAATGCCTGAATTATTGGATGTTTTACTCGGCGAAATGGATTTTCAATTTTCTAATTTGGATAAGAAAGTGAATTTTTTCCTTCATCATCATCCCATTCATCAAAATAGCAATGTATTATCTTGTGCTCGCGAGCTATTTTACTTGATGCAAAACACGGACCAATCAAATCGATTATTAGTCTATGCCCATGTATTAAAATACTTAAATTGGTACTTCAAATCTTTTGATAATCATTTAGGGCATCAAGAGTTTACCCAATGGGAGTATAAACAATTTAATGATGCACGTGACTATTTAATCAGTGATTTAACCAATCCACCAACCATTGATTGGTTAGCTAAGCAGGTTGGTCTTAATCATAGCAAGTTAAAAAAAGGTTTCAAGCAGATTTTTGGGAAAAGTATTTATGCTTATTTTTTGACAGAACGGATGTATAAAGCTAAACAGTTATTAACCGAATATAGTGTTACTGAAACGGCAATTATGATGGGTTATAGCAATATTAGTCATTTTAGTTCAGCATTTAGAAAACAGTTTGGGGTATTACCTAAAGAGATACGCCGCCAATATTCTTCTAATCTTCTTGAATAGTGACGACATTGTTTATGGTTAAGCTATTATCTAACTTATTTAAAGTCTATTCTCTTCAAATAAATTATTGTTAATAGTTATAAATAAATCCAACACCTAACGTTCGGCCTCTACCAGGTGATCCAATTGTTGCATCTGGACCATCATGAGACAGCGCCGGAATATGATATCCCCATAAATCATAAGATTTATTTAATAGATTATCACACCATACATAAAATTCAGCATTTTCAGTTTTAACGGCAATACGAGCGTCAAGTTTGTTATAAGCTTTTAAGCCAAATTTATTTTGCACATCAGCTTGGCGAGAACCAATATAACGATCGGTGATTTGGGTTTCTAATGATATTCCTGAAGCTAAATTAAGTGGTATAGAGTGTAGAATGGTTAAGTTAGCATTCCAATGCGATGTATCCGGCACTTCGTTATGTTTTTTTACATGAGCTAAACTTTTGTTAGGCGTACCGACTATTTTTGCATTAGTGTAACCTATGCCGCCGGTAAAGTCTAAGTTTCCAGGTGCTTTCCAAAAACCATCTAGCTCTACACCATAACTTCGGATATCATAATTTTCAACCACAGATACAAATGTTGCTGGATTATAAGCCATTAAATGTTCACGTTTAGTATCGTTATAAAATAATGCCGTGTTTAATCCTACAGTATTATTTTCAGTCTTTAATCCAATTTCATAAGCGTTTACATACGCTGATTTATAAGCTTGATCCGAATGACCTAAAGTAGCGAAATCCGTACCTTCATCATTAAAACCACCAGTTTTATATCCTCGTGAATAAAGACCATACAAGGTTGCATAATCATTAAGTAAAAAGTTCAAACCTAGTCGGCCAGTGGTAAAATTATCGGTTATTTTTTGCTTATCAAAAGCCAAGGTTGGTTTATTTTTATTATTTTCAGCATAAATTGAGTTAGCTAGCCATTTTGCATGATAATTCTTCTTTTCGTAAGATTGACGAAGACCGGCTGTTAATTTGAGTTTTTCTGTAACAGGGTAGGTGACTTCACCGAACACACCGACATTATCTGTTTCAAATTGTCTTCTAATGTTAGCATTCAATGCATTACTTGGATAAAACACATCCATAACATCATAAGTATTTCTATGACGATCATTGGTATAGTAGTTTATACCTGCTACCCAAAATATTGGTGCTTCAGGTTTAGATGAAACTCTAAATTCTTGATTGAAAAGATTTTCTTTGGTTAAATAAGACCAATTAGATGGTGGTGACATACCGCTCAAATGGTGGTACAACCTACCTTCATAAATTGGTGATCTTTTGTCATTTTTACTATACGAATAACCGGTAATAGAACTCAATAAGCTATTATCCAACTCATGTTCCACTTTAAAATTGAAACGATAAATATTTTTATCATTCTTATCGCTGCTATTAGGAATGTTAATTTTTGGATGGTGACCGTATGGACGCATCATATACATATCGTCCATACCCATAGCCTCTTCTATTTCGGTAATAAATGAGATAGAAGTGAGTTCGGAAGCTTCCCATAATAATGTGCCTCTAGCGATTTTATTTCTAAGAATACTCACCGGTTTATGGTCATTAACATTTTCTAGAATGCTATCTGCTTCATCATAACGGACAGCAAAACGGCCACTTAACTGCTGGGTTAAAGGACCACTGATGACACCTTCCGTTAATATTTGATGGTCTTGTCCAAATTCGGTTCTAAAAGCTGATTCAAAATAGCGAGTTGGTTTTTTCGAAATAACGTTGATTGCACCTGCCTCGCTATTTCGGCCAAATAATGTACCTTGAGGGCCTTTTAGTACTTCGACACGCTGAACATCAAGTAAATTTAAGGTCGTATTACTTTTTGATTGAGGCATCCCATCGACATTAATACTAACCGAACTGTCATCGCCACTCATTGGTAATACCGAACCTACGCCACGCATCCGTATCGATTTCGCCGCTCCCATATTACTAATTACTTGCACGCCAACGGTATCGTTTAAAGCTTTTTCTAAATTTGTTTCCCGTCGGTCAACCAGTTTTTTATCGTCAACAATATTAACCGTAAACGGAATATCCTTGGCAGACTCTTTAACATGCCTAGCGGTAACTATTAATTGTTCTACTTGATCACTATCGTCTTTTTTTTCAACTGTATCTGCCATTGTGTTGAACGATAAACAGAAAATACCGGCCATTAACCACGGTGAATTAATAATGCTTTTGTTAGAATAAAGTAAAGCTTTATTCGTTATTTTATTGGTGAAAACTAATTTGTATCTCATACTTTTTTCCTAAATTCAGCCATAACCCAAACAAGCAATAGGGGTATATTTTTGTTTCATTAATAAATTGATTATTTAACGTGCTACTTAGTTAGCAGCATTGATATGTTTAAATAAGAATAATTATCATTTATAATGTAAATGTTTTGCTAGGAAAGGACTCCCCATATTGGGCAAAAATAACCGAATCAGGTCTTTTTTTTGCTAATTTCACTGTTTTTTTATTTAATTAATTGATTTATATATGAAATATTTTGCTGCTATTTTCTGAAATTTTGTGCTTATAAGCATGATATTGCGAAATGTTAGGTTGAATAATCGCATCATTTGAAACTATCATTTAAATAACAAAAAATTATCTCTCATGTCTAATATTCTTAACTTTGTCACTATATGTTATTTAGCATTTATATCGTTATTCTAAATTAGTTGTTAATCATTCTCTGTTACAAGGTGATTCTTATAAATTATTTAGTATCTATAGCTATATTTGATTACTGACCCCTGATATGCCAGCCTCATGATAAACGTTTGCGTAAATAGATTTGAAGATGACAACTAAATATGTAAATAAGTGATCAAAATCAAAATATTTAATATTCCAATTAATCATCCAAATTTGCACAAAAAAACATCTTATTTACCTTTGGTAATAAAGGTTAAGCATATTGTTTGAAAAAATTTCTTAATACAAATGTTGTTCCCATTAATTTATTTAATATCAATAAATTAAGTTAATTTTGAATGATTAAAAAACAAATGTTTGATGGGTTTGACAATAAGTTTGCAATATGATAAAAGATCATAATTGATAATGGTTATC
The DNA here is from genome assembly GCF_016100545.1 of Gilliamella sp. W8128. Lineage (NCBI taxonomy): Bacteria > Pseudomonadati > Pseudomonadota > Gammaproteobacteria > Orbales > Orbaceae > Gilliamella > Gilliamella sp. W8128. The sequence goes on along the minus strand of NZ_JACFSE010000003.1, from coordinate 131,752 downwards.
AATATCATTAATGATCAATTTTATCTGTATACAGATAAATAAAATTTTAAAAAAAGTAAAAAATGGCTATTTAACAAAATATTATTGAATAGAAAGCGACACATCAAACCGTTGAGAATGCTATTTGGGAAGTTGGTGATAATTTAGAATTGATTAACATACTTCAACAAGAGTTTCACACTTATTTTCGAATGATTGGAATATAAGGTTGTCCTGTTTTATTAAATAAAACGAACAAACTAATAAACCAGAAATTAAAATTTTGGATTTGATACTAGCTGGTCATTAATATGCCGCAATATGTGAATAACATAATAACAATAGGATTTGTACATGAAAAGTTTGAAGTCTAAATTAAGTTTATTTAGTTTGTGCATGATTAGTGGCTATAGCGCGGTTAGTATGGCAAATGAGATCAGCAATAAGACAGAAACACAACAACCTGATGATATAATCATTGTCGTCGGCGAAAGAGTTGACCGCAGCGAGGTTGAAACCGGTTCAAGTGTTAACATTATTACCAATAAAGAACTAGAGCGTCGTCCAGATCTGTACTCTTTAAATCAGGTATTAAAGGAAACACCTAATATCATAGATACAGGACTGGGAAACGAATTACCCACAATCCGCGGTATTGAAGGTTCGAACTCGCCTGGTTCTATGGCATTCTTTACCGGTGCGCGCCCTCGCTTTAACGTTTCAATCGATGGCCGTACCTCAAACTATAACGAATTGGCTTACGGTAATAAATCATTATGGGATATGAAGCAGATTGAAGTGTATCGCGGTCCGCAAAGCTATGCGCAGGGGCGTAATGCTATTGCCGGATCGGTGGTTATGCAAAGTAACGACCCAGTCAATGAATACGAAAGTGCAGTAAAGTTTGATTACGGTAATCAAAACCGTCGCCAGTACGCAGCGATGCTTTCCGGGCCTGTACTTAAAGATGAATTATTATTACGCCTGAGTATGGATCGACAAGAGCGACAGTCATCTGAACATCTTGCTGATTATTATCCGGCAGGTAACTCGCGTAAATTTGAAGCAACTACAGTGAGAGCAAAGCTTTATTGGTTACCATCAACACTCCCCGATTTTTATAGTCGCTATACGTTTTCCCATATTGACTCACGAGCGCCACAGGGCGAGTTCAAGCCACGTAATAAGTCTGAAACTTACCGGGCAGTATTTCAAGTACGGTCAGCGAGTAATATTTGGGATATTGGTTATCAAATAAATGATGCTTTAGAATTTGAGAATAAAGTTATTTATTCAAACTATATACAGGATCGTTATGCGCTTTCATCCGGAGGGCCAGCTCGGGTTGAAGGTCATGAAGTTCAGGTTGAGCCAATATTGAGATTCAATTCTGGAGATTATCGCGGTTTAGTCGGTTTGTTTTACTACAACTCACCTCAAGATGAATCGGTGTTATTAATTAAGAAAAACAATTATCACGATAAAACTGAAACTAAAGCGATATATGGCGAAGTAACGTTTAACCCTCTAGAATATATTGAAGTAAATATGTCTGCTCGCTATGAACAAGAGGATCATAAACGTAACGGAGGAAAACTCTTTGTTGTGAACTACAAAAGTAAAGAAAAGGAATTCCTGCCTAAACTTGACGTAGCCTATCTTTTTAACGATGCTCATCGCATAGGTGTCAAGGTAGCACGAGGTTATAACCCAGGAGGTGCAGGAATCTCATTTATTCCACCTTTTGCAACATATGAATACGATACTGAATATGTGTCGAGTTATGAGTTGTATCATCGTTGGATTTCACCAAACAATCGCCTAAAAGTTAGTACCAATCTATTTTATAATGACTATAAAAATTTACAGCTTCCTTATTATAATATTTTTGGTAGCCCAGTAATTGATAATGCCGATAAAGCAGTGACTTATGGTGTAGAGTTTAATCTTAATTGGCAAGCAACAAATGATTTAAATCTTTTAGCAGGCGTAGGGTTGCTGAAAACTAAAATTAAAGAATTTTCAGGGAATCCAAATTATAAAAATAATAAACTCAGCCGTTCTCCCGGTTATACATTCAATATAGGTAGTTATTATACATTACCTGCGGGCTTTGAAATCGGAGCTAACTTAAATTACACCGACTCTTATTACTCATCCGTATCGAATAGTAAAGATTCAAAAACTGACGGATACTCACAGGCAAACGCGTATATAACCTATAACTTCAAACATGGCAATATAAAGCTCTATACCGAAAATGCATTTAACTCTGACAAAAAAACTAAAATTATTGATGGTGGGTATACAACTTATCAACAGCCTCGTATGGTGGGGATTTCTACTGAGCTGAAATTTTAACACTGATAGTCACTATATTACTATCAGTGTGATTTAAGGTTAAATTATATGAACAACTCAAATAATACTGGATTTCTCCTGTATTGATATAACTGACTAGATTCTATTAATGGGACCGTTATGCCAACTTTGCCAGTATAGTTCGCTTAGCAAAGCAAAAAATTTAAGCAAAGAAAAAATTTCGGCAGTAAAGAGGTTAACTTGTTGCAAGAGAAAGCAAAGGCATTCGAGGTTAATATGTTTAGTTGCGATAACCTAGAGATTGTTTCTTATTACATGATAGATATAGGCTAAGGATACACTTAATTATGAATCACACGGATATATTTCTGCCAGTAAAGAATAAAGTATCTCATTCAATATTTTTGGCATCAATTGCTCAGGTGCTTAAACTGAGTATCTGGTTAACGTTGATCTGGGTTTTACACCAATTGATGTTGGATGCTAGCGTCTTCCCGGGATTGCCGATTGTCTCTCTACTTGTTCTGAGTATTCTTTTTTATACGCTGAGAACTTATGCTCACGATAAGTCTCACTATGCGGCATTTGAACTAGAAAAAATATTACGAACTAGGCTTATCAAAAAGATCAATCAATTGCCAATTGAAACGGTTAGAAACATGGGCAACGGAAATCTTGTCAAAACATTAATTGATGATATTAAAGAATTACATGCCTTTGTGGCTGATGCTCCGCCCTTAAAAGCCGAGGCATTCGTTACGCCAATTTTTACCTTGCTGGTTTTATTTATCTTTAATTGGGTCTTTGCAAGCATTGTATTTGCCATCACTTTAGTTACTTTTCTACTGCTGAGTTTTATCATGAAAAAAGCTAAGCTTTTAAAGGAAAGCTATAATAATGCAACTATTCAAATCAACAGTAAAATCATTGAATATATTCAGGGAATGAGTGCGGTAAGAACATTTGATGCCGGGGAGGGAGCATTCGGTCAATATCAAAAAGCACTGGAAAACTATAGCCAGGTGGTCTTTCATTGGTTGCAATCTATGCGATTGTCTACAAAAATTGCTCGCAGCCTTTTCTCCGCTATGCCGATGAGTATCATATTAGTTGTTGGATTGAGTTTAGCCCAACTAAATGACCAAATCTCATTTATTACAACCTTCTGTTTTTTATTGTTGGCGATCGGTATTGCAGAAAGTGTTCATCCAGTGATGAGTCTATTTCAGATATTACAAAAGTCAAAGGCAGCAATAGAAAGAATATTTGAAGTTGAAAATCTACCAATTTTAGAGGCGCCTTCCAACCCGCTATTACCTGATAATAATGAGATAATTTTCAAAAAAGTTGGGTTTTGTTACCAGAATTCTGACACTGTTTTATCCAATATCAATATTAAAATTCCTGAAAATTCATTTACCGCTCTTATTGGTACATCTGGTTCTGGTAAGACAACGCTAACAAATCTCATTCCACGCTTTCTTGATGCAACCTCTGGAACGATAACTTTAGGTGGAGTTAATATAAAAGAGATTGAATACGCTGAACTTATGTCGAGAATCTCATTTGTTTTTCAGGATAACTTTTTATTCTCATGCTCGATCGCAGATAACATACGCTATGGGTTAGACAATATCTCTGATGAAGACGTTATTGAAGCCGCCAAAAAAGCGGAAATTCACGACTTCATTTTGACACTTCCTCAACAGTATAACACTCTGGCAGGAGAAAGAGGGCAGCTATTATCCGGTGGTCAAAAACAGAGGATCACCATTGCCCGAGTTTTTTTACAAAACCGACCGATCGTTATTTTAGATGAACCGACGGCTTTTTCTGATGCCCGAAATGAAGCATTGTTGTTAAAAGCCTTTAACCGTTTAATTGATAGAAATAAAACTGTCATTATGGTAACCCATCGCTTATCGACGATTGTCAATGCCGACCAAATAATATTATTGGATAAAGGGATGATTAAAACTCATGGGACACATAATGATTTAATCGAAAATTCTAGTGATTATAAATTGTTATGGCAAGAGTATAACAAAGCAAAAGATTGGTCGATTCCAGTCAATAATTTGGCTGATGGAGAAAAGTGATGAAAGAGTATATTAATACAGACACACGCACAACAAAATCATTGCTGAAAACGTATATTGGCTTAATCAATGCGGCTGGTAAGCAAAAGAAAATATTGATCCGCAGTCTGATTTATACTGTGATCTCCTCTTGTCTATTTGGCGTTTCGTTGGTTTTACTATATCCCTTATTTGCAGCACTAGAAGCCAAAAGTGTTACTGCAACAGTTACTCATTTAATTATTGTCGTTGTTCTATTGATAGGTAGTTTTATTTTTAAGGTGCTTTGTGAACGCTATGATGCGGATGGTTATTCGACGTTGGCAGTTACCGAGCTAAGGGAAAAATTAGGTAACAAGCTAAGACATATTTCCTTAGATTATTTAAGTCAGTTTAGATCTGGGGAAATAAATTACCTTATGATGCAAAGTGTAAATGAAGCGGCAGTATTTACATTTATGCTACTCAATATCATCATTACCGGCGTGGTTATACCACTATCAGCTGCAATAGCCTTGTTATTTTACAGTTGGCAACTTTCTTTGATGATGCTTTTGGTCTTTCCAATGGCAATTCCACTCTACCTGTGGCGTAGGAAGGCCTATCGCAGAGGTTTTAGCATTCTGGCAGAAGCCAATGCCAAATTAAAAGGGGAAGCTGTCGAGTTTGTACAAGGACTTGACGTATTAAAATCGACAGGCCAAACCGAAGAGAAGATGACAGAGTTTATTAAGGTAACAACAGATGTGGCAAATATACTGCGTATTGGCACAAAAAAAGGCGAAAAACCTAACTTAATTATAACTATCGTGATCCAAATTGGTTTGATCCTTATCATCTCGTTAGGTGCCTATTTGGTGAATGCTACGACCATTTCTTACCTCTTATTAGCCAGCGTGTTATTAATCGTTGCTCGTTCCACGGATGTATTAAACTATTTTGTACAAATGTCATCGATGCTTGAATCATTGGTTATAGGGTATGAAAAATTGCAGGAACTGTTGAATGCACCATCATTACCTGAAAAAAAGGCAGAGATTATGCCTGAACACTATAATATTGAATTTGAACGAGTTAACTTTTCGTACCGAGGGCAGGACAAATATGTGCTTAAAGATATATCCCTTCAGATCCCAGAAAAAGCATTAACCGCTTTGGTCGGTGCCAGTGGTTGCGGTAAGACTACAATAACCAAGCTTATTCTTCGGTTTGCTGATGTTAAGTCAGGCAGTATTAAAATCGGTGGTATTGATATTCGAGATATGTCTCAGAGTCAGTTAATGAGTCTAGTCTCTGTAGTATTTCAGGATGTCTATTTGTTTCAGGACACCATTATTAATAATATCAGAATGGCAAAATTATCCGCTAGTGACGAGGAGGTCATCGAAGTTTGTAAACAAGCAAATTGCAACGAATTTATCCAGAATTTCCGCGACGGTTATCAAACACAACTGAATGATATTGGCAAAAGTCTTTCTGGTGGGGAAAGGCAACGTATCTCTATTGCCAGAGCTATTTTGAAAAATGCCCCTATTCTTATCCTTGATGAGCCAACTGCTGCTCTTGATACTGAGAATGAACTGGCAGTGCAAAAGGTGATTAATAAGCTAGTGCAAGGAAAAACGGTATTAGTGATCGCTCATCGACTTTCTACTATCATCGGTGCTGAGCAAATTGTAGTAATTGATAAAGGCGAAATTGTGGAAAGTGGTACTCACCAGCAGTTATTGCAACAAGATGGAATTTATAAAGAGTTTTGGCATCTTCAGCAAAATTAAACTCATCTGTGGCATTAATGTGCTGTTACCCATAGCGAGTTACGAAGTGTAAACTGTCTGGTGCTCATAAAACGGTACATAACCGGTAAGTTGTTATGGGGAGCATGTTGGGGCATGGTCAGTAAGTACAACAATCATATTGTGCATACTCTCTTCATTGAATTCATTCATTTTTTGAATAAGTATCTCCATCTGATATGAATTTTTTATATTCATCTTCAAAATCGATGAAAGATACAATTTTGTATTTTCCTTCGTTATGTTTATATAACAATGCCCACCAATGGAGATGGGAATTATTATTTTGTATTTTGTGTAGTACGCCATTTTTTTGAAAATAAAAAATAGCCTCATCGTTCTTTATTAAATATGGTTTATTAATAGATTTAAGGTAATTATAAACTAAGAAGAAGTAATAATTAGCGTCATCGGCTATAACATAGAAATCATCACCCATATTAGTTTTTAACTTATTAATTGTATTTTCACTGGGAGTGACTAATATAACTATATCTTTGTCAAAAATAAATTTTGTTTTTTTCTCGAATAGTATTAAATTATTTTGTCCTGCTAAAGCCGCGTGAAAAGAAAAAAATATTAAGCAGAAAAATATGAATAATGTTTTTTTCATAATAATTAAAGCCCCCCTTCTAATTGTTGATTTATCTGGATATGATAGCAATCATTTTCAATTAAAGCATGATCTGCTTAAGCCCTTATTTGAGCTAAAAATTGCTTAGAATCAGTTAATCCAGAATTGACATCATGCTAAACATATATAATTAGTCTATCATCAAAAAGTTAATTTTTATTGTAAATCTCCATTTATCAATTAATAAGAAATTTAAATTTTTTCTTCCTTTTGAGGTAATTGTTAATTCACGTTTATTATCTTCTTGTTTAAACCATCCTTGTTGTAGCATTGATTGCAGTATTAAAGTCCCTAAGGTGCCACCAATATGATCCCGATGTTCAGTAAAATCTATACAGCGCTTGCCAACACAAGCTGTGTTAGATGTGTTAAATAATAACTTATGTTCATTAAAAAAGATTTTACCTTTTTCAGTAACCACAAAAAAATTGTCTTGTATAACAATAAATTCATTATTAATAAATGATTGGGTAAGTGCTACAGACCATGAGCCAGCTAAATGTTTATAACATGTTCTTGCCTCTTTAAATTTTTCTTTAGTTTTAAAGTTGGATAAAAATAAACAATCATTTGGCGGAATAATGTTAAACGTTGATTCTATAAACGTTGCTGTATCTTGATTTTTTATTTCATAGTAGCGGTGTTTACCACATGTCCTGTGATGGATAAGTGCAACATTTTCTAATTTTTTTAAATGAAAACGAGTAGCTTGTGGTGATAAATTCAGTCGATTTGCTAACCATGAGGCTGAAAGCGTTCTACCATTCATTAATTCCGTAATAATCATAACTCTACTGACGTCAGACATTGCATCCGAAAATCGTATTAAATCCTCACAATATAATTTACTCACTTTTTAGAATCTCCAAAAAAAATCAATAATGTTTTAGTTATTATTCAATTGGTAACCAACAAAGAAAAACATATTGATATACGTTTTTTAGCTAACTTGTTTAAATTTCTTTTTAAACATAATTTATAAAAAGTAAATAAGCTAATTAGATATTTTCACCAACACAAAAAGAAAGTACATGAAACTCTATGAAAAAAAATATTTCATTTTTGCAACTTCTATTCTAATGGTTGGTTACTTTTGCATTCACTTTTTTCTGTAGGTAGTCAGTTAAAAGCGAAATTTTAGTAAGGTGAGACCTTTAAATGACTCAAGCAGTTAATAGTACTAAACCAATGTATTCTATTTATATTATATGTTTTTTAGGATTATTCTTATCAACATTAGATACTGGGATTATAAACTTAGCGTTAAATTCCTTTTCAGTCGATTTTGATGTTTCTTTAGAATATATCGGATTATCAGTTACTTTATATTTATTATTTTTAATTATTTTTCTCATTCCTAGCGGTTGGCTTGGTGACTTTTGGGGGCAAAAAACAGCCTTAACACTGGGCTTCTTGCTTTTTGGTCTAACCTCAATGATTGCTGGATTTTCAGATTCTGCTAATCAGCTTATTTTATCTAGATGTGGACAAGGAATAGGTGCCGCATTATTGCAAGCAAATTGTCTGGGATTGGCTGGTTTACAATCAAGCAAACAAAAAATAAAATTAAATTCTTTCATAATGTTGGCGATAAGTTTAGGGCCAATTCTTGGACCTTCTTTTGGAGGTATTATTTTAAAATTATGGGGGTGGCAATTCTTGTTTCTAATTAATGTTCCCTTGTGTATTGTGGGATTTCTTTTTTGTTTGAGAATAAATAAATCAGTAATCTTACTAAATAAAGAGACTTTCGATTTAAAAGGAATGATACTATTTTTCATGATGTTAGTCGGTTGTGTTTCTCTTATTTATTCTAATAATATAAATCTGTCGCTGGTTGAAACAAGTTTCATTGGTATTTCTACTTTGATCATATTTTTATTTTTTGGGAAGATTGAATCAAAACACTCCAATCCTTTTTTCCCTGTCAAATTATTATCAATTTCGTCAATTAGATACATTTCAATTGGTAGCATGCTATTTGGATTGACTGCAGGCATGCTCTTTTCAGTATCACCTCTCATATTTATAAAAGAAACTAGTTATTCAATTGACTATATAGGATTAATTTGTACTGCGGCACCCATTGGAGTCATTTTAAGTGTGTTTGTCAAAAAAGTAATAAATTCAAGTTGTAATAAAATAATACTAATTTATGCTTTACCTCTGATGCAATTTTCTTTCGCCTTACTTTTCTTTATGAGTTTTAATATTTCAGTCTTTAATTATGTTATAGCTGCTTTGTGCTACGGATTAGGTGGCGGACTGTTTCAAAGTTCATTAATTCAGGTAGCGATGGAGCAAAAAAAAGATAAACAATCCACGATAGGAAGCTTGATAAGGCTTTTTCAAAATGGGGGAATTATTATTGGAGCAGCATGTTCTTTAGCGTTGTTAGAAATAGATATTTCCCTTTTAGAGAACATTTATAACTATCAAACATTATGGGGTATTACTCTTGTTGTACTTTCAACCATGTCGGTATATTCATATTTTTCGTTGTTTAGAAAAAAATAATTAAAATCTCATTAGTTAGCAATTCAATTATGACAGCTGATTCCGTATTAACCATATTTTTCATAAAAATCTTCATAAACAAATAACAGCGCAACCATTCAACCGTAAAAACAAAATCCACATAACCAAAAAATATCATTTTGTTTTAATTTATACTTAAAAAATGAGAGTTAATAATCATCAAAGCTACCAAATACACACAATAAGATGATTAGATTGTTTGGTGACAATAAATTGTCGTTTTATTCAGGTTATTTATAAGGAATAATGATCTTTGTCAGGTAAAATAATAAAAAAAGACATAGAACTACAAAATTACGCTAATTTAATCAATACAATTTATATTTGCGTTATAAATAGTTAATTGAAAATAAAATTAACATTGATATGATAATTAATCGATTAGCTTATATGTTAGAAAATATTCTTTGAGTTTAAATTTTAAAAGAAGTTTTTATGAGTATCGAGTAAGTGCGTCATTATCAAGAAAAATTATCTTTTGAATTAGACTCAACCGATTTATGCATACCCATCGTAAAGCAAGAAAATATAAGTAAAAGATCTAATAGGCGGTCTTGATTGGTGGAAACTAGATGGTTATGCAACAGAAGGGGACGAATCTCAAAGCGGTCTGTGGCTGTTAAATGTAAATTTACACAGTGGATATAATTATAGCAAAATATCTAAATTTTATTATTGTTGAAGCAAAAATTGTGGGGTGATCTGTTGCTATTATGGTAAGAAGTAGTGATTAAGTTACGTTAATGGAACTATCTGAATTTGAGATTAAACTATTCAAACATATATCATAACCAGTAGGGGTATTATAAGGGACATAAGATGGCTTTAGAAGCAGGTGGCTATGCTGAAAAATTTGGTAATAGATATGAAGCTAATTGGGTTGCCTACCAATTACTTCGTCTACTTGAAGAAAAGATCACATGGATTGTCGTCGAACCTATTGGGGATGATGAAGTTGGTGTTGATGTAATAATTGGTATCGATCAAGATCATACAGAGCATCATCAATGTAAAGTTGGTGTAGGTAATAATGAGCATTGGACATTATCTCAACTTAATGAATCCAAAATTTTTCGCAATGCTTTACGTCAAATTGAACGTGGAGTTACCGAGTTTCATCTTGTATCACCCTTACCCAGTAAAAAAATGAGTGATCTCAGCGATAGTGCACTTAATAGCAACATGATCCCTAATGATTTTATGGAAAACCAAATTAAGGTTAGCCAAGAACGCGATAAAGATTTTACTGCTATTTGTAATTATTTGGGATTAAATATTACTGACCAATCAGATATAAAAAGAGCCATTTACTTTCTTCAAAAATTCAAAGTTACCCCCTATATTATTAATCGTTATACCCAAAGTGAGCTTGAAGATAAGGCTTCTGCATTATTTTCAGATGAGCCAGTAAAACTATTAAGTTTTCTTAAAAATTATCCAGTAGAGTTTAATAAACTAAGGAAGAAAATAACATTATCTGAGTTATTGACCGATTTAAAAACAAGTGGTTTTGAACAAAGAATTGTACCAGATGACCACAGAATATCGACTGTGCTAGATACGCTTTCCACAGAGTTTGAAGAGTCAATCAAACCGTTCCTCATTTCCAATACATTAATTCCGCGGAATGAACTAAACGCTATTATTAATTCAATTCAAGATAACGCAGTAACCTTAATTAAAGCCGAGGCAGGAACAGGAAAAAGTGCTTTACTTTTGGAGTTGCATAACCATTTAAAAGCCAATAATATAATTTCGGTTCCTATTAGATTAGATAGAAGACATCCTCAAGATAATTCAAAAGAATTTGGAAGGTCTCTAGGGTTTCCTTATTCTCCTGTACATAGTTTAGTTAAATTTACATCACAACAAAAAGTCGTATTTATTCTTGATCAACTCGATGCGATAAGATGGACTGCATCACATTCAAGTAATGCATTAGATATTTGCAGAGAAATAGTTCGGCAAATTATTAGGTTAAGAGATGAAGGAAAAGATATCTGTATTGTTCTAGCATCTAGAGAATTTGACTTAAATGAAGATATTGCCTTATCCAGTTGGCTACAAAGCATTAACGACAATCGTTTAGATATCACATTATCTTCTTTAGATGAAAACACAATAATCCCTTTAGTTTCACCATATGAAGTTTATTCTTCTTTAGCAAAGGAAAAAAAAGAGATACTTAAAATTCCTTTATGGTTAGGTATCTACTTATCTATTGCACAACGTACCCAAACAGCTCCTCAATTTAATAATAAATTAGAACTTGTAAGAACGTTTTGGGAAGATAGACTAAAACAAATTATCCTGTGTAAGGTAACAGAGCAAGAGGTAACCGTTTTTATTGATCATATTGTGGCATTGATGATTGAACAATCACAATTATCAATTTCTGAAAATGCACTACCAATTGGGTCCCAAAAACAGTTAGAGGCACTAATTTCTGTTGGGTTACTCAGTAAGCAAAACCAAAGAATCAGCTTTCGGCATCAAGCTTTATTTGATTATCAAGTTGGCACCAAACTTTTTAAAGCAGGAAGTGAATCACCAGAAAGACTCTTATTTGAAATTGGGCCTTATGAAACACAAACCTTAGCCAAAAGAGAGCATCTCAAATATGCGCTAAATATACTATTGGATTCAGGGCAAGATCTTTTTTGTAACTGCGTTGAGGCAATTTTATTCAATGATAATATTAGATTCCATCTAAAATACTTAGTTTTAAACTCAATTAAAGAAATCAAAGATATTAAAAAACCAGCAAAATCACTCATTGATAAAATCATCGAGTCCCAAGCACTTTGTAAAAAGTTCTTAATGATAAGTTGTTACTCAAATAGTGCTATTATCCATTACTTAACTGAAAATCGGTATATTTCAAAATGGCTAAACAGTAGCGATGATAATCTAATTAATATAGCTATTAGGTTACTCAGCTCCATAGCGACAAATGAATCAGAATTAATTATCAAAGAGCTATCTGACTTCGTTGGCCAATCAGAACAATGGAATCAAAGGGTATATTCTGCACTACCTTGGAAAATTGAAGATGATACAAATGATATTTTTGAGCTTCGAAAGAGATTACTCAATTTAGGTTGTACGGCAGATTATATTAATTGGGCGTCACTTAGCAAAACACATCCATTACGAGTACTATCTTTAATTGAATTAATATTAGAGCACTATAGACACGTTATCTGCGAATCTCCATACTCATCAAGTAAAAAAAACATTAACCAGATAACTAGTCGTGATGGTTGGACTGATGATGAACTCAAACAAATTACACAATTAACAATAGCGATACCCACAGAAACTATTAAGCTTTTGTTAAAATATATAGACAGTGTTTTTAATTCAGAACAAGATAAATACGCTACTCATGAATGGTTTTATCGATATCGGCATAGCAACTATCATGATGTAAGTAGTATTCGAAATGGGCTATTTACACTTATTGAGTTGGCAGGCCGACAGCTAGAACCCTATCCAGACATATTGTTAAGCATTATTGCTCCTTATATGGAAAAATCAAATGCCGTGATAACTCATTTGGTTGCAACACTTTTATTAAATTTATCAAATCAACATGCAGATCTGATTGTTAACTGGCTATTGGCTGCTCCTAAAACACGTTTAGCCTGTGGCAATGAGTATATTGAACCTGCTTGGATTTTATCAGGAAAACTCATTACTAAATTCTCCCCACATTGTTCAGATGCGTTATTTTGGCAACTGGAGAAAATAATATATTTTTTCTCATCCTCAATAGATATTGAACAGATAAAGAGACTATTAGAAGAGAGAAAAAATAACATATATTATAATTATTGGGGGGAACTCCAACATTTTTTATTACCGACCTTGGATCAGCAGCGCATATCGTGTAAATCAAAAAATTTAATTCCAGTACTAGAGCGCAAATTTAGTTCATATTCTTACTCTGATTTCTATCAGGCGGATAACAGTTTTGGAGGGATTGTCATCTCGCCCTTACGTGGAAAAAATAAACTCTCTAATAAAGCATGGCGCAAGTTAATATTAACACCAGCTTCTGCATTTACCCCCCATAAATTAACTCAAATAGATAATGATACTGTTTCCGAAGCAGGTATTAAGCAATTTGCTCAAGATTTGCAGTCGAGTGTAAATCTCGAACCAATTCGTTTTGCCCAATTAGCGCTTTCACTCCCTCAGAACATTCATACAGAATATATTGATGCTTTCTTCTATGGCTTAGCAGAATCTAATGACATACCAGTTAGTGATAATTATAAGGAGCAAAGGGAAACTTGTCCTACGGAATTAATAGAGCAAGTGATTCTTCATTTTAATAATGAGGCTTGCGAATATTCGTTAGCTAGATTATTAACAAGCAGAGCTGATAGTTGGTCCAAGCAGGGCATTGATATACTAATAAACCTCGCAAAATATTCAACTAACCCTGAATCAAATCAATTAACAGTTTGGGACTCCAAAAAGGGGAACTCAACAGATTGTGCAGATGCTGAATCATTGCTGAATACAACGATTAATTGTGTTCGAGGCATCGCTTATCGAGGAATTTCTGACATTTTTTGGCGTAACCAGACATTTGCATTGGAAAACCTTGAACTAGTCGATTGTGCAATTAATGATGAACACCCTTCAGTTAAAATGGCTGCCCTTTTTCTTTTAACACCACTACTTAATTATCAAAATGATTATGCGCATGAAAAATTTATTGAATTGTGTCATAAAGACCTACGTATGACATGTGGATATAATGCTTATCATTTCTTTAATCAAGGTTTTGAAAGGAAACATCAACAGCGGTATATAGCTTTAACCTTATCAATGCTGGCGTCAACTTACGATGAAATAAAAAAACAAGCCGCAATACAAATATACGCCCGTTGGTTTTTTAATGGTTTATTTGAGGAACAACTTAACGCGGTACTTCAAGGAGATAATATTCTAAAAGATGGTTGTGCATCTGTTATTAGTCAGTTGCTTCGCGAGGATAAATATGACGATAAGATGGATAAAATAGAACATGCCTATCAGTTATTAATCAATGATGATAATGATAAATTACTCAGAAAAGTAGGAATATGTGTTAGACACGAAAACTATTGGTTAAAACCTAATGCAGATAAATTATTCAGCCTACTTGTCACGTCAAAGGCAGCTTTGCATTGTTTATTCCAACTATTTGAGTCATTGAAAGAATATCCTGGAAATTTATCCAATTTTAGTAATCCTATTTTACAATTAGTAGAAAATATTACGGGTAATTACAATGCAAATAATCAACCATCAAGAATAGATCTTCAAGAATCAAGTCTACTTGCTGTTCTTCAAAGACTTTATGATGAAGCCACAGAGGATATGGATAAAGAGGCTATTAATACCTGTTTAGATATATGGGATAAATTACTACAATCTGATATTTATTCAGCTATGATAGCAATAGATAAATTAGATGGCGGTCTACTTAGTTAAAGGTGAATCAATCCTATTTATGATTATAGCTTAGGCTTCTACTATCCATTTGTTATGGTATTTTACGAGTGATACTGGATATTAAATTGGAGCGGGAAACGAGGTTCGAACTCGCGACCTCAACCTTGGCAAGGTTGCGCTCTACCAACTGAGCTATTCCCGCATGAGAAGTGTTTTAAATGGTGCCCGGGGCGAGACTTGAACTCGCACGGCCAAAAAGGCCGAGGGATTTTAAATCCCTTGTGTCTACCGATTTCACCACCCGGGCTCAAAACTTAGTTCCGAAAGGTAACTGCGTTTTGGATGCTGTGCATTTTACCTATCTTATCATTTCAGTCAATAAAAATTTCAAATTAATGGTTTGATTGCTCAATGTTTGACTGATTAGTCGTTAAATTAAGCTATTTTGTCTATTTTTACAAAATTATTTAGCTAACTTGATTATTAAGATATTACACAGATAATATCTGCGATATTTCATAAATATGTTTAATCTTCGTCTAATAAATCACTTTGCGCGATCCAAAGATATTGCAACATAGATAATAAAGTTAAGACAGTTGCAATAAGTAGGGCTGCCAGACCTGCATATATAACCAGATCGCAAGGACGCCAAAGTAACCAAGTTAACGCTGTCATTTGGGCAATAGTTTTAATTTTACCAATTGAAGATACCGCAACATTATTGCGTTTGCCAATTTCAGCCATCCACTCTCTTAATGCAGAAATAATGATTTCTCGAGAAACGATGATGATAGCCGGAATAGAAATCCACCACGCTTGATAATACTGAGTGATAAGTACCAATGCGATCGTCACCATTATTTTATCGGCAACAGGATCTAAAAAGGCGCCAAATTTGGTAGTTTGACCTAATCGACGGGCGAGGTAACCATCAAAAACATCTGTAACTGCGGCAATTAAGAATAATAATGCCGAAAAAAAGCCAGACCATTCATGAGGAAATAAATAGAATGCCAACACAAAAAAAGGAATAAGTATTACTCGAAATAATGTTAAGAATGTAGGTAAGTTGATTTTCATGTGACATTAGCTCATTTTGTTTTATTAATCAATTGGTTAGTGATAATTAAAAAAACAGTGTTTTCTTACTGATTATGTTGCCTGAAAAATGTTAATTTTTCAATGTGTTATTGCTGTAAATTTAGATAAATTTTTTCAGCTAACGATTTGGAGATGCCTTGTACTTGGGCTATTTCATCTATACTAGCATTTTTTAGCTCTCTAAGCCCGCCAAAATGTTTTAATAATGCTTGGCGTCTTTTTCCGCCAACGCCTTCTATATGCTCTAACGCACTATCAGTTAATTGTTTAACACCTTTTTTACGCTGACCTACAATCGCATGGTCATGTGATGCGTTACGGATTTGTTGAATTAATAATAGAGCAGGGGAATGATCATCTAAATAATAACCTTTGCCATGAGCTTCAAAGAAGAGTGTTTCTAAACCTTCTTTACGCTCAGCACCTTTAGCCACCCCGATTAAAATAGGATGATGTTTATCCCAGTTTACTTGTAACTTCTCAAATACTTGTAAAGCTTGATTAAGTTGACCTTTTCCACCATCAATAAAGATAATATCAGGGATTTTGTCTTCAGGAAGATCTTTTTTACTATAACGACGAGTCAATACCTGTTCCATTGCTGCATAGTCATCACCAGGTGTGATACCAGTAATATTATAACGACGGAATTCAGATTTAACTGGTCCTTTATCATCAAACACAACACAAGAGGCGATAGTGTTTTTGCCCATAAAATGGCTGATATCAAAACATTCCATTCTATTGATTTTCTCAATCCCCAAAAAAGCTTTTAAAGCATCATATCTTTGTTTAATGGTTGAGTTTTCAAGTAATTTATTTTTAACTTCCGTTTGAGCATTAACGGTCGCAATATTTAATAATTTAAGATTATCACCTTTCGGTTCATCAACTAATTTAACTTGATGTTCAGCAACAATAGATAACGTCTCTTCCATTGCTTGTTTATCGGACAACGAAAAATTCAGAAGAATTTTCTTTGGGATATTCCTATTTTGATTACCTTGTAGATAAAATTGCCCTAAAAATGTCTCGATAACTTCTTCAAGTTCAGTATTAGACGGTACTTTAGGAAAATAAGAACGATGACCAAATGTTTGACCATTACGGATAAAAAGCACATAAATACAAGCTAAGCCGAGTTCATAATGAAAACCGATTACATCCAAATTATCATTATTATTGTAGATAGCTTGTTTTTCATTAATGTGTTTGATTGCTTGTAACTGATCACGCAACGCTGCTGCTTTTTCAAAATTAAGCTCACTACTGGCTTTTAACATATCAGCGGTAATTTTTTTTAAGATTTCATCTGACTGTCCAGATAAAAATAACCTAACATAATTCACTTGTTCGTTATAATCTTCGTCGCTGACTAAACCAGGTACACAAGGGCCTAAACAACGTTTAATTTGGTACTGCAAACAAGGACGTGTTCGATTACGATAAGTACTATTAAGACATTGCCTTATCGGAAAGGTTTTTTGTAATAATGCGAGAATTTGTTTAACTGCATAACCACTTGGGTAAGGGCCAAAGAACTCATCTTTTTTACGATTAACTGCTCCGCGGTATAAAGATAATTGTGGGTGGCGTTCTTTACTTAATTTAATAAACGGATAGCTTTTATCATCTTTGAGTAAAACATTATATCGTGGTTGATATTTTTTGATATAAGTTTGTTCAAGCAAAAGAGCTTCTGTTTCGGTATTGGTGATGGTAAATTCTACTC
The DNA here is from genome assembly GCF_016100545.1 of Gilliamella sp. W8128. Classification (NCBI taxonomy): domain Bacteria; kingdom Pseudomonadati; phylum Pseudomonadota; class Gammaproteobacteria; order Orbales; family Orbaceae; genus Gilliamella; species Gilliamella sp. W8128. Next base: position 114,118 of record NZ_JACFSE010000003.1, on the reverse strand, counting down.
GATGAATATGACTCACCAATCGATCGGTTTTGATGGTTTTTTTACTACTGTTAAAGTAACTTTTTAAACGATTATTGAGGTCTTTCGCTTTTCCCACATAAATGATGGTATCTTTATCATTAAACATTTGATAGATACCTGGTTTATGTGGGACGGTTTTTAAGAAAGATACAGAATCAAATTGGCTCATATTAATTTTCAAAGGTGAGGGCTCTTTTCTCTATTATCCTCATAATGGTGCTTAAAATACCATTTATCAAGAGGTAGATGAGCCCAGCAACAACAAAAATTGAGAAATCATAGTATTCACCATTTAGTGTATTACTATATCCCATGAGATCCATAACAGGAATCATTGATGCTAGTGCGGTTCCCTTAACCACGAAGACAACTTCATTAGAGTAAGTAGATAGTGCACGTTTTAATGCATATGGCATTACAATTTTGAGTGTTTGTCTTTTATTCATGCCTAATGCACTACATGCTTGCCATTGTCCTTGTGGAACAGCTTTTAAAGCACCATAGAAAATTTGAGTAGTGTAAGCTGCACTATTAAGCGTTAATGCTAAATAAGCACAAAACCATGGCGATGAAATAAATTCATAAAAAGCGGGTACTTTACTTAAAATTTCGCCAAATTGTGAAGGTCCATAATAGATTAAAAAAAGTTGTACCAATAAAGGTGAACCAGTAAAAATAACAATATACCCACGTATCGTTTTAGTTAAAAACTTTGAATTTAAAGATAAAAGGCAAGAAAAAACGATAGCTAAAAAACCAGCTGATAATATGCCTGCGATACTTAAGCTTAAAGTATCAGGTAGACCTTGAAGAATGATTTTTAGATAGTAAATAAAATTATCAGACATAAAATGACCTTACTGACTATTAGCTGATGACGGTTGTTCAAATTTGGTAGAGCGTTTTTCAATACGAGAAATAACGCGTTGACTTAAAACTGATATCACTAAATAAACAAGCATAGCAATAAAATACCATAAGAAAGGTTGGTTGGTTCTTGCAACAATTGTTTTGGTTTGCATCATTAAATCATCAATCGCTATCGCAGATACAAGGGCGGTATCTTTTAATAAAATTAACCATTGATTACTCAAACCAGGTAATGCATGGCGCCACATTTGCGGCATTATTATGCGGAAAAAAGTACGAGATTTACTAAGACCTAATACTTGAGCAGCTTGTTTTTGCCCACTTGGTATCGCTTTAAATGCTCCACGTAAGGTTTGAGATGCATAAACGGCATAAAGTAAGGATAAAGCAAAAACACCGCATAAAAATGGATCTGGTTGAGTATTTTCAATATTCATTTTTACGGTAAATGATGTAAAGCCAAATGGAATGGTAAAACCATCATCTAATGCCATCAATAACAGCGGTAAACCGGTATAGATTGCCACCACAATTAATAATTCGGGTAACGCTCGAATAGTTAAATTAAATAGTGACATTAACCATGCAACAGGTTTGAAGGGTACTGATTCTAAAATAGTAAAAATGAACGCAAAAAACATGCCGACAATTAACGATACAAATGCTAATGATAACGTTATTGCGGTTGCTTTAGTTAGCGGCAAAATATACCCATCCATAGAAGAGAGTAACCAGTCGATACCGTGTGCAAAAAAGTCTGACATAAAAAAACCGTAATTAAATTAAAAAATAAACTCGCCGCAGAGTATGCGGCGAGATCTCAACGTACAGATTTTAGTAAATAAGATTATTTACTAAACCATTTTTTATAAATAATATCTAATTCACCATTTGCTTTTAATTTATCAATTGCTTGGTTGAATTGTTCAAGTAATTGATCATTTCCTTGACGTAAAGCGATACCTAAACCTTCACCAAAGAATTCATGATCGGTAATTTTGTCACCCAAAGCAACAATCTCAGCATCCTTACCTAACCATTCTCCAGCAACAAATGAGCTTGAAACAATGGCATCAATACGTTTTGCTTTTAAATCTAGAAAAGCGAATTGATAGCTGTCATAACTTACTGCTTTAACATCAGGGTACTTTTCATTTAAGTATTTTGAATACGTTGTACCTTTTTGAATACCAACTTTTTTACCTTTCAATTGATCAAGACTGGTTAATGAGTCTTTCAAAGTAATAAATTGAATTGAGCTGTCATCATAGTAGATTTTAGTGAACGCAACTTGTTTTTGACGCTCTGGAGTAACATCAATACCAGCAATTGCCGCATCAATTCGACGAGTTTTAAGGCTAGGAATTAAACCATCGAATGATTGATTAACAATTTTGCAAGATACTTTCATTTCTTCACAAAGCTTATTCATAACGTCAATATCGAAACCAACAATTTCATTTTTATCATTAGTAAATTCGAAAGGCGCATAAGTTGCTTCGGTACCAATAGTTAATGTTTCTGCTGCTTGAGCTGCAAAAGCAGATCCAGCAAATAAAATCGCTAGTAATGTTTTTTTCATATTTCCACCCAATCTGGTTTTAATTAATGTTAATGTGATAAGTAAGCTTTAAACTCTTCGGTTTTTGGATGAGCAAAACACTCAAGTTGTCCCTGTTCAATAATCTTACCTTGTTCCATGTAAATCACTTGTGAAGCAACTTTACGTGCAAAATCGACTTCATGAGTAACAATAATTTGTGTAATTCCGGTTTGTGACAGTTCATTAATAATCTCAGCAATTTGTGATGTAATTGCTGGATCTAATGCCGCTGTTGGTTCATCAAATAACAAAATTTTCGGCTCCATCATTAATGCTCTAGCAATAGCAACTCGTTGCTGTTGGCCTCCAGAAAGATGGAGAGGGTAGCGATGCGCCATTTCATCAATTTGTAGACGAGCTAAGATTGACATAGCTTTATCACTAGCTTCTTGTTTTGATAATTTTAATACTTGGCATGGCGCTTCAATCAAATTTTCCAAAACGGTCAAATGTGGCCATAGGTTGTAATTTTGAAAAACCATACCGACATTTTTACGTAATGTTCGAATTGTTGATTCACTTATTTTTTGCGAAAAATCGAAATGCGAATCAGCAATCGTCATTTCACCTGATGTAGGAATTTCAAGTAAATTAAAAACTTTCAACAAAGAACTTTTACCTGCACCGCTCTGACCAAGTAAAACAATTGTTTCACCTAAAGGGTAACATAAAGAAACGTCGTTCAATGCCTGATGTGTACCATAAAAACAGTTAATATGGCTTAATTCAATATTCATTAGTATTAGATAAATTGTTTAAATTTTAATTGACTAAATATTACTTTTTTTTGCATAAAAATGCAATCTAAAATATTAGACAAATACTTTATAAGTTAATTTTTAAGCAAAAAAATAAAATTTTCAATTTTTATTATTGGATAATATTATATTAAATCAATTAGATGTAATTAAAAATATTTACTATACTGATATTTTTATTGATAGAAAAGAAATATATAAATGTAATTCTAATTGATAATTTAACGAATTTGTATGTATTAAGAGCTTAAAAAACCCCTTTCCTCAAAATTTTTACAGATTTTAGCTTAATTTATTCATCATTATTTATGATAGGGATGATAGGTCCAAGATATTTAGGTTTTTGATTCATTATATATAAATCAATAAAAGCACTAACACGAGCTAGCATCTCTCTTATGCGAACTAACTTCATACTTTTGGGTGCTGGAACGGCAAAACACTGTGCTTGAATATCTTGCGCAAGAGCAATAAAAATAGCACGTTCGCAATGGAACTCTTGCGTAATAATAGTAAAATCATCAGCATTAAAAACTTTATTAGCCCGAACAACTGAATCGAAGGTTCTAAAACCAGCATAATCTAATACAATCGCTTCTTTGGGGATACCTGCTTTAATCAGATCCTTTTGCATCGTAATTGGTTCATTATAATTTAAATGCGCATTATCACCACTTACTAACAGATAATCGACTTTTCCTTGCCAATATAGATCAATAGCGCCATCGATACGATTGCGATAAAAACCGTTAATTCCACCACCTTTTACATATTTAGATGTACCTAATACTACACCAATTGTTCGATAGGGGAGTTTATTTTCATCATGATAAATGTAAGGTGCTGTTTTATAGCTTATCCAATAGTCGAGACTAATTATTACCGCTATTAAAAACAGTAGAAAGGTAATTAAATAAGCAATAAATTTTCTTAATATCATGCTAAAACCAATCAAAAATAAATACCATTATTGGAAATAAAAATGGTGCTGTCAATGAAGTCATAATACCACATAGTACTAGTGATAAAGAGCTATAAGCTCCTTCATTATAATCTACTTCAATACAGCGTGCAGTACCAACAGCATGTGATACAGCACCGATTGATAAACCTCTGGCGGAAGCTGTTTTGATTTTAGCCCAATTTAATAATTGATGAGCAAAAATTCCACCTAAAGTTCCAACTAATATTACACATAATGCGGCAATAGATGGAACTCCACCTTGATTTTCTGCGATAGTTACCGCTATGGCAGTAGTAACTGATTTAGGTAGTACCGAGGCGGCAATTTCATCACTACCTCCTAACCAGAATGCAATACATACTCCCGTCACCATAGAAGCAATTGAAGCGGTAAAGGTGATTATCATGATGGATTTCCAACGGGCTTTGATTTGTGGGATTAATTCAAACAAAGGATAGGCTAAAGCAACAACCGAGTATGGAAGTAAATCATTAATAATTTGAACATTTTTTACATATTCAATATAACTAGTGTGTGTAATTAATAAAATAGGAATTAAAACAATAACCGAAATCACTAGTGGATTAAATAATGGATTTTTGATTTTAAAGGAAATTTTACGAATCACAAGAAAAACTAAAACAGTTAATGGTAGCATCCATATCATGATTGTTTCCCCTTATTATCAGCCGATTTTAGCGCTGGTTTATGCAAACGCTCAGTAAGATATGCCGTTAAAAATAAAACAATAATTGAACCGCCAACACTGGCAAAGATAATCGGCAGCCAATTAGCTAAAAGCAGTGAATAATTATCCATGATTCCCATTGCTGCAGGAATAAATAGCACAGTCATATAGCGCATAAAGAGGTTACAACTGTTTTTGATCCAACGCGTTGGTATAAGTTGAAAAGCTAATAAAAAAAACAAGATTAATAGACCAATAATACTACCAGGGATCATGATTGGTAAGATTGCCGAAACAATGTTACCGGCCCATAAACATAGGGTTAAAATAATTAATCCACGACCATAACTAAATAGTGTGTAATATAAAGAATAAAGTCGATGCTTAATTGTTGCATGTTTGGCTAAAAAATGTTTCATGGTTTATACACTAATTGTCTTAAAATTAAATATTGACGGTATGCCCGTCGTTTAGAAAGGGCGGAGAGCTAAAATTAGAAATATATAATACGCCCCTGTAATTTAATTATCCAACTAAATAATGACAATATTGGTAAAGCTGTTTTAATAAAGTAAGCTTTTCCGGTTTCTGTATATAAATTTCTGCAAGTTGTTCCAGTGATTGTAAATAATTTTGTATCTCAATGGTATTGAGTTTATCTCGACAGTGATCTTGCCAAATACGCTGTTCTTGTTCGGTTAATGTTTGTGGATAATTTCTCGCTTTGTAGCGAAAGAATAATGTGGTTAATCGTGGATCATCGAAAGTGATTGATAAAGTTTCTAATAAATGAATTGGTGTAGTTCGTATAGTTTCACAACGTAATAGGTCTTGACCATTTAAAAATCCACTATAAATTTGCGCATCAACATCACTGTTAACTGGATAATCATTATTGATACTAAATAGCTCACGCATTTTATCCTGTAATTTATTTTGGTTTTGCAGAAGTTTTTGTTGATTAATTAAACATTGTTGTTTATCTAAATTAAAACGTTTTGCGTTATCAGCTAATAATGTGCTTAACGGCGCAATAATTGGACATTTATTTATATGAATCAGTTTTAAGGGAATACGCTGCTCGTCTAACTCAAGATCGGCTGTTTTAGTGTAAAGTTTTTCCTGGATAGTCTCGACAGGTAAATCAATAATTGAATCAATATCTCCAGCTAGATCACAGACTATAACTGCATTATTTTGCGTTGGATGCCATGCAATAGGGCAGACTAATGACATATTACCTCTATGGCTACCTAACATTCCTGATACATGAACAATAGGTGTCATATTTACAACGTCAATAAGCTCGGCAACTCTGTTTTTATTACGTAATTTAAAGAAATAATTGAATAACTTTGGTTGGGCTTGTTTGATAAGTTTTGCCATAGCAATAGTAGCATAAACATCTGACATTGCATCATGGGCATGCTCGTGGGCAATATTATTCGCTTTAGTTAAATCTTCTAAACGAAAACTCGGTAAACCAGCATCATTTGTTGGCCAGTTAATACCTTCAGGTCTTAATGCATAACATGCTCTAACGACATCAAGTAGATCCCACCGTGAATTACCATTACGCCAACTATAAGAGTAAGGATCATAAAAATTACGATACAAAATATTGCGAGTCACTTCATCATCAAAGCGGATATTGTTATAACCTAAGATACAAGTATTCGGTCGGTTAAATTCTTGATGGATTAATTTGGTGAATTCAGCTTCACATAAGCCACTTTGATTTGTTTTTTGTGGTGTAATACCAGTAATAAGAACTGCTTCAGGATTGGGTAAATAGTCTTGCGCTATTTGACAATAAATGACTAAGGGGTCTTCAATAATATTAAAATCACTATCTGTTCTAATGCCGGCAAATTGTGCTGGACGATCTAAAGCTGGATTGATGCCAAAAGTTTCGTAATCGTGAAAGTAAAAAGTCGGCTGTATTTGATCGTTTTTCATTACGTTATTTTGCTCTTGAGTTTTCATTTTAATTTCAATTGATTATATCATTATTTAGTTAATTTTATTTATGAACAATACAGTGATGTAACAATAAAAAAATTTTAATAGTTAATCATTAATGAAAAATCAAGGTAATAATTAAACTGACTTTACGATCAATTACAGAAATTATTTTTGCTAGTTCTACTATTGATAGAAAAGATTTTATAGTAAATTTATTTTGAATAATTAATCTGTTAAATTTAATTAATAATATTTCAGTTAATCCTAAATATAAATGTTACACCGTCACAAATTTGATGTTGTCATATTTTATGGAGGGAAGATATGTCAAATAAATTATTAATGAGCTTATTTTTTATACCACATTTTTCATTACCACGTTTGTTAATCTCAGCTCTTGATAATGCTATATTAGTTACCTTGATTTATCATTTAACTTATTGTTATAATTAGATTAATTAATAAAAAATCTTTTTGGCTATATTGCATGCTATTAAGTTTACCAGGGTTATCAGAATTAAAATAACTATTTCACTTTAATTCTTATTAATTCGTTATCTAAAAAAAGAGTGATATTATCAGCTTTCTGTTGATGATCATGCTTTTAAGCTAGCTTACATGGAATATAAAACAAATTATTATTTCAGTATTGGTGTTTCGAAATGGATTTCGCAAAAAAATTATCCTTGTTTTAGCTATTTGTTTCGTGTTTACTGCAAATTGTGATACTAAAAACTGTAATAAAGGTATACCATGCGGTAATTCATGTATCCACCTGAACAATGGGAATGTGATAGAAATCGACAAATAGAAAAAATTCAGGGTAATGACAACAAGTTTATCAGTGAAAAGTGTTAATAATGAAAACAAAAATTATCTTAGTGTTGGTCTTTTTTATTACTGTTATACAAAATGCTTATGGCGTTGCTCATTATAGAACATATGTTCCTCGGTTTCGTACTTATTCTTTTCATACTTTCCATTCTAGTAGAGGAACGGGCAACGAAACACCGTTAGATAATATTTTTTTAAGTATTTTTATTATTTTCTTTCTTGGTATATTTTTTCTATCAGCAATATCGGTAATTCAAGAGTGTAAAGAAGCTAAAGATAAATTATTAGCAGAAGAGAAAGAAAAGCGTAATGAACTTGAGCGTATAAAATTAGAGGAAGCTAGAGCAATTAAAAAAGCGATGGCTCCTAAAGTCGAAGTGTATAAACTTAAGAAATATAGAAAAAAAAGATAAAACATATTGATTACTAGAGATTTTTTAAGTTCATTTTAGCTAATTAGTCGCTATATAATTTTATACGCCATTATGGCTGATAACTGTAACTTGAGTAACATCAGATTATATTTTATTTAAAATTATCTACAGCAAAAGGAATTGTATAAGACTTATTAGATATAGTTAAAACGTGATGAAATTTATATTGTTACTTTATTATGTTTGTTTTTGAAGAGTCATATTATCTTTGCATTACTAATCAGAATATTAAAAGTGAATATAGGGATATATTCACCTTTAATCGATATTTTAATTTAGTAATAGGTGTCGATTTCTTTTAAAAATATTTTTAATTGCTCAATCCAAAGGTTCGCATTCATTGTAGTGCCATGACCACTGGTTTTGTCACTGGCAGGGATAAGATAATATTTGGCTGCTACAATATTTTTCAACGCTTTTTGCATTACACCAGTATTTGGCGGATTTCTTTCATCATCTTCTGAGTTAATAACTAAAATAAACGCCTTAATCTTAGTTAAATCTTGTGTTGGATCAAAGTTTCTTGCGGCATCCCATTGATATAAAAAGTCATTAGTATCCATGCTAACACGTTCTTTTAACTTGTCTGATAATATTTCTTCTGTTTTTGCCGTATTATAGGCTTTATTTTGCCAAGCAATATCGCCACCATTAGTTGCTATGTCATAATAATTATAAACAGTTTGAAATTTTTCCGGTTGTTTAGTATAAAAACCATTGTTCCAGTCAGGATCTTCCTTAATTGAATTGATAAGCATTTTTCTCATAATCCAATTTCGACTAGATATTGGGGCAGGGGTTGCTGCCATTGGAATTGCAGCTGTCATATAGTCGGGATATTTAGTTATCCATAACCAGGTGTTCATGCCCCCCATTGAGTTACCAATAATAAGTTCAAGGTGATTTATGCCTAATCCATTTTTCAATAGTTGGTATTGAGCATTAACCATGTCACCATAATCATAATGAGGAAAATTTCCTTTTAGTTCGTCAGAAGGTTTTGATGATTTTCCCGTACCAATTGCATCAGGTAATATAATAAAATATTTTTCAGCGTCTAACGGTTTTCCTTTATCAAATAATGCATGCCCGAAACTATCATTAAGCATAGAATTACCATCACCAGTTGTGCCATGTAAAATTAAAACAGGTTTGCCTTTAGGATTTCCGAGTGTGACATAGTGAATTTTTAGATTTTTGACCGTATTACCATCATTAAATTGAAAGTTTTTAATAATATAATCACCTTCATTTCTATTGTAAAAATCAGTACAAAACCCTGGCATAGCGATGATAAAGGAAATAAAAAATAATAGTGCTTTTGTTAGATTACTCATAATTGGTTCTCTCCATTATATTTATGCAAAGCTAACATTGTTTTGAGGGTAAGAGATGGGGCAGGTAGAGAATAATTAACGAGGTAATGATCCATCGTTAATATGCATATTAATTTAATCAATACCAATTTTTCAATAAAAATAATTACTATTTACTAAAAATAATTGCTATTTAAATAATATCAGTTAATAAAAAAAGGGAATTTATTATTCCCTTTTAGTGTGATTCAGTCTTTAGGAGCACTTTCAATAATATCTGCTAATTTTTCCAGTGTTATTCTTAAAAACTTTGGCATAGCTTCTATTTCAATTGAATCCATTAGGTTTTTTACATAAAGACCTAATTCTGTATCACCTTCAACAATTAGTCGACGTTGGAAAAATAGTGTGTCAGGATCTTGTCTTCTAGTCGCAATCATAATCAAATCATTAGCATTACCAATGAAACTAACATCAGGAATTTCTTCGCGACTCACAACTAGTTTGTTATCAATTAAGCTCACAAACCAAACTAATTGCAGATCTGTTACTTGTATTTTAAGCCAACGATTTTCTAAAAAATCAAGATCACCATCTTCCAGCGAATTTTTGAATTGTAATTGCAATAATTGTTCAATCGTTCGTTTTTTCAAGTCGAAAGGTATACAGCGTAAAGTTAAACCTAACACTTGTGGTGCTTTATCGACAAATTGAGAATGAATTTTGCCAAGTAATTGGTGTTTGTTGCCAATCATTTATGCATCTCCAGAAATCATCTTCTCATAAATATCTAAATCTGTATTCAGATGTTCATACGTTTCTTCACTCACTTCATTGCGAATTTTCATTTGAAGTAATGCTGTACGTTCAGCACCAATTGCCACCAAACGCATACGTCTTTCTAGATTTTCAGCCTCAAGTGCTTTTTGTTCTAAATCTTTAAGTCCTGTTCTACGTCTTAATGAACCAATTACCCGCGATCCGACTTCATGAATAATCTCTTGATCTAAACCTTCTTCTGAGGTTTCTTGTAAAAGACTAGTTTGCATTTTTTCTAGGCTAACGATAGCTTCTTCTGCCATTTGTCCTTTAACAGTTAAAATCTCATTATCTTGTTCGGAATTGTCCAAAATAACACTACCACGTAATAGGATAGGTAATATGATTACAGCTGAAATTAATGATACTAATATAATCCCAGCAGCAATAAATACTAATTGGTAACGACCACCGATAGTCATTGGAATTGATAATACACCAGCTAAAGTAATTGCCCCACGGACACCAGCAAATGTGGAAATCCAAAGATCACGATTGGTATAGGCTCTGAATGCTAATGGGCGTTTTGTGCCGAAAGGCATTGTTGGCATATGTTTCATTGCCCATAACCATGCGAATCGAGTACCCATTAAGACTACGAAAACAAATAAAACAATCAAACATAATTGCCATAATTCAATTGAAGCATCGGTCTGATTTTCTGTAAAGGTAGTTGATAAGATACTAGGCAATTGAATACCCAATAAAAGGAATACAAAACCATTAAATACGAAGGTTAACATTGACCATGTGCTATCAGATTGTAGGCGAGCAGTTAATGGTGCATTGCGCATCATGCCTGATTGGTTTACTGTCATACCTGCACTAACAGCAGCTAAAATTCCAGAACAATGACATTCTTCCGCTATGATATAAGCCGCAAATGGTAGTAAGAATAGTAATACAATTTGAATAGCAGGATCATTATGAGTTAATTGGTTTATTTTACGTAAGATACGTGCATATAACCAAGTGAATAAAACCCCAACCGCAAGTCCACCAATTGCAACAACGAAAAATGAAATACTGATTTGTAATAGGTTAAATTGCAAAGCGCCTGCGGCTATTGCGATGGCAAATTTTAATGAAACAAGGCCAGAAGCATCATTCATTAATGCTTCACCTTCAATGATTTCCATTTTTTCTTTTTCAATTCTTCCTTTACCGACAATTCCACTAAGAGCAACGGCATCGGTAGGAGATAGAACTGCTGCTAATGCTAAAGCTGCTGGCAATTCAACATTTGGAAGCATCCAATAAAGTAGATATCCTAGCGCAATAATAGAAATTACGACTAATACCAGTGCTAATCCGACAATTTCTCTAAAATTGTAGACAAAATCTTTCACCGAAGTTTTTCGACCATCAGCAAACAGTAAGGGAGGTATAAATAAAACAAGAAAGAGTTCTGGATCAAATTTCAAATACACACCCAAAGCAGCTAAAAGGCAACCCAATAAAATTTGCATTAATGGCAAAGGAATTTGGATCGGCAACATTTTTATAACAACACCAGAAAGTGATACAATTAATACCAGAAGTAATATTGTTGAAAATAGTTCCATAGTTACTCTTTTGTTATTATCCTATAATTAACTATTGATTATATCGGATTTTTAACAAAATTTCAGATTAAAATTGCCTAAATCATACAATTTTTAATCACTCTCTTTTTTTGAATAAAAAAACAAGCGTTTTTATTGACGGATATCATTGATGGAAAATTGGCAAAGAGCATTTGTTCTTCATACGCGTACCTATAGCGAAAGTAGCTTATTAGTTGACTTATTTGTTGAGAATGTAGGAAAAGTAACTATTCTAGCTAAAGGGGCTAGACGTAAAAAATCAGTATTGAAGGGAATTTTACAACCTTTTACGCCATTAATTGTTCAGTATTCAGGTCAAGGAGAAATTAAGAATTTGCGTCAGGTTGAAGCAATATCTCTGACATTACCACTTGTATCAGTTTTTCTGTACAGCGCTTTTTATTTAAATGAACTATTAGATCGAGTCCTATTAGCTGAAACTGAAACTAATACGCTATTTGATGATTATTTGATAAGCCTACAACAATTGGCACAACAAATGTCAGCTGAAAATGTATTGCGTACATTTGAATTGGCATTACTTGAGAATTTAGGCTATCACGTTGACTTTTTTCATTGCAGTGCAACGGGCGATGATATTGTTGAAACCATGCATTATCAATATCAATCAGAAAAAGGTTTTATTAGTAGTTTGCTACAAAATAGTACCAGTTTCACCGGCGAACAGGTCATAGCATTGGGTAAAAGAGAGTTTCTAACTATAGATACGCTTAAAGCTGCTAAACGTTTTACTCGAATGGCTTTAAAACCTTATATAGGTTCAAAACCTTTTAAGAGTAGAGAGTTATTTTTGAAAATTTAGTTTTTGATTTCTCTATTCCACCAATGATTATTGGCGGAATAGTTTATTAATTATAATTTACTCGATTAAACTTAGTATCTTGGTGGTTTAGCATATTTGCTATTATAACTATCGGCAGGGAAAGCGTTAGAATTCGGTGATTTCTTATATTGATTACCACTTTCCAATTGGAAAATTGCTGTACCAATCACCCCAATATTGTTCGCTGAACCTTCATCGGTATGATTTGCATAAGCTTTAGATGCTTGTGAAAATGTAAATGAGGCTACTTCACTATCATTTTTTCGGAACCCTTTAATTGATAGCGTACTATACGGTCTTAAAATATAACCATTATTGTTCAATGAACCAGCTTTTCCGTTGATAACATCTAATCCATCAACAGTTGCTACAATTTCATAAGTATTTCTTGAATAATTAACATAATAAAGTTGATAACTTTTACCTTCTTCACCAAGCATATTGATTTCATCATCCTGTTTGAAAAGCGACCATTTGTTATTGTTATCATCAATTATTGACATACCCACATCGCCATTGAGCATGAGTTCTTGAACTTTTTTTCCATGCACAAAAACTTTCTTAGAATAATGAATTACCGCAACGTCTATTGGTGTGTTATTAATGCGATCTAATTTAACTTCACGAACATGAGATTCGACCCCATCCCCCCATTGTGTTCCTATTCCTCTATCATTTGCGGCTTTTGAATTGATTGCTTGTTGACATCCACTTAAAATTAAACTGATTAAGCCAATCATTAATACATTATATATGTTATAAAATTTATTCATTAAGATTTCCTTTTCTAATTATGTTTAGTAATTATATATACAATATTATATATTTGAATATTATATAAATATATATTAATTTTGTTGGCTGTATTTTATCGACTGAATAATGAGTTCTATATTATGCTCCACTTGATGCACGGATAACTAATTCACCATTTACGTATATAGTACGAATTGGTAAGGTTGGATTATTTATCCTTTGAATTAAAGTTTCTACCGCAGTCAAAGCTATACTTGCTAACGGTTGTTTATAAGTAGACAGTGGGGTAGATAGATGACCTGCATAATCAGCATCATCAAAGCTAATCGTAAATAATTTTTGTTTTGGATTTATTCTTTGATTCAATGAGATTAATTGCATTGCCGTAAAGTCATTACCACAAACTACATGTTTAATGTTCAATTTTGCCAATTGATTAATTACTTTTTCATCAATTTGTGGCACTTGAATTATCCAATCGTTAATTTTTGTAATTCCTGCATCATATAGTGCTTGTTTATACCCAATTGTTCTTAAAGCAACGGTATTAGCTGAATCACTTTTTGATACAAATGCTATTCGAGCATTTTTCTTTTCAATAAAATAATTTGTGACAACGTAACCTGCAGCAATGTTATCAATACTAACTAAGTCAGCTTTACCTCGAGAAGGGAAAACACAATAGTCTCTCTCTAACAATATACAAGGAATATTGTAGAGTGCCAGATAATCCATTATTCTTTTATTTATGATATTCGCGTAAGGGTGAAACTCTAAAGGTGTGAAAAATATTCCGTTAATATTATTTTTTGTATAATTAATGATGACTCTTTCTACGTCATTTAAAATAGATTGTATATCCTGACTTTTGGTCAGCATCCCTGCCCATAAAAGAGAAAACTGATAATTATTGGCTAAACTTGCTATCTCAGAATATAAACTGTCAAGAATCATTCTACTTTCATCTTGTTCTAAACGAGGAGCCAATATTCCAAAAATATATTTGCTTACTTGTTGATTTTTGGGGTGTCTAACATAAAACTTACCACCTTGTTTACCTTCAATATAACCTTCTGTTTTTAATCTTGAAAATACTTTACTGATCGTTGGCCGGGAAGTCTTATATATTGAGCTTAAATCAGATGAAGACGGAAGGGTACTATTACAATCTAAAATTCCACTTTTGATCTGCAATAATATTTCCTGATAAATCTGCTCACTTTTATTTGCCATTATTTTACCTATATAACTTTAATTGAATATAACTAGTATGACATAACCATTAAACTTGATAAATTAAATTTTACAAGTTCTTAAAAAAAGTGACTTTGATATCATAAATAATAAAAAGAAATAGATTAATATTGTTAACCTTGTTGCAGATAATTAGACTGAATTTACTCAAAATATATTGCAAAATATTTTTGAGTTTTAGTATTTAAGGAAATTATTATTATAAATCATTTGATTATCCGAGGTGGGTTTATGAAAAAATTCATAGCATCGTTTTTAACAATTACATTCTTTCTTTTTACAAGTTGTTTTCAACTTGTAAATGCTGATGATAAAAAACCTATAAAGTTTGCTTTTATCACTTCAACTTTAAACAATTCATTTTTTACAGCAATATCTGATACATTTTCTGAAATCGCCAAACAAAATGGCGATCAATACATTCTTGTCGATCCTCAATATGATCAAGCTAAGCAAATTTCAATGATGGAAGATGTCATTAATCAAAAAGTTGATATTATTTACTTAATCGCCGTTGATTCTGAAGGTATCCGCCAAGGATTATTGGCTGCAAAACAAAAACAGATCCCGGTAGTGGTGATTGATAATCCTATTAGTGATGATGATTTAGTGGTTAGCACTGTGGCTTCAGATAATTTCTTGGCTGGTAAAATTAATGGTGAACAAATGGCTAAAGATTATCCTAATGGCGCTAAAATTGCTGTTATTGATTGTCCTTTCAACCGTGCTAGCGTTTTAAGAGCTGATGGCTTTTATGCCGGATTAGGCGAAAACAGAAGTAAATTTGAAGTCCTTTCTCAACAAAATGGCAAATGTGCTTTAGAGGTCACCATGCCAATTGCCGAAGATATTATTCAAGCTCATCCTGATTTACAAGCATTTTTTGCCGTAAATGATCCTTCTGCTTTAGGTGTTGTCGTTGCATTGAAAGCATCAAATAAACTTAAAAATGTTAAAGTCTATACTGTTGATGGTTCTCCTGACGGTAAAAAAGCATTTAGCGATGGAGATATAACGTTAACAGTTGCCCAAGCACCAATTCAATTAGCTAAAGAAACCTATAAAGTTGGTAAAAAGGTTTTAGCTGGAGAAAGCGTTGCTAAAGAAATATTAGTACCAACTTTTCCAATTACCAAAGAAATGATTGATCAATATGGAGTAAAAGTCTGGCAGTAATCATTGACTTTAATCAAGTTATATCTATTGAAATCAATAAGGTGATATTTATATGGAACAAGTTGCATTACAACTATCTCATATAGAAAAAAAATTTGCTGGTGTCCATGCGTTAAAAGATATGCACTTTAACCTTAAACAATGTGAAGTTCATGGATTGTTGGGCGAAAATGGCGCTGGCAAATCAACCTTAATCAAAATTATTGGCGGCATCTATAAACCAGATGCCGGTGAAATTAAGATTAATGGTAAAACTGAGATAATTAATGGTATTAAAGATGCACAAGCAAGAGGAATTAATGTTATTCATCAGGAGATTGTCTTAGTTCCTTATATTAGTGTATATGAAAATATTTTCTTAGGCCGAGAACCAAGAACACGCATGGGTTTTAAAGATCATCGTCAAATGATCACCAAAGCCAAAATAATGATGGAAAGCATGGGATTAACGATCGATGTGTTACGTCCTGTACATGAGTTAACCATAGCACAACAACAACTTATCGAAATCCTTAAAGCTATTTCATTTAACGTTCGTATCTTGATCATGGATGAGCCTACTTCTTCTTTAACTGATAAAGAAGTTGAGCAGCTTTTTATTATGATTAAAAAACTAACCGAACATAACGTAAGTATCATTTATATTTCTCACCGTATGGATGAGTTATTTACTATCACAGACAGAATAACTGTAATTAGGGATGGTAGTTATATAGATACCGTCAATACTAAACAAACCAATATTGATGAATTAGTCAAATTGATGGTTGGGCGTAACTTAAATAATTATTATCAACGTCACTATCAACAAAATGGAGAACGTTTATTAGAAGTTAAAAATCTTTCGAAAAAAGGAGTATTTAATAACGTTAATTTTCATTTAAAGAAAGGAGAGATTTTAGGTTTTGCCGGTCTTATGGGGGCAGGTAGGAGTGAAATCATGCAAGCAGTTTTTGGCGCAGACCAATATGATAGTGGTGAAATTTATTTTGACAATCAGCTTGTTAAGCTCAAATCGCCGCAAGATGCTATTGATATAGGAATAGCTTTAGTTCCTGAAGATAGAAAAAAACAAGGTCTTATTTTAGGTAATAGTATCGCATTCAATTTAACATTAACAGTATTGAAACAATTTATGCATGGTTGTTTTGTTAATCAACAAAAACAGAAAGATATCATTCAATACTATATTAATAAGCTCAATATAAAAACCCCAGATGCTGACAAAATTGTTGGTCAGCTTAGTGGCGGAAATCAACAAAAAGTTGTGATAGCTAAGTGGCTAGCAACTAAACCGAAAATCATCATTTTAGATGAACCTACTCGAGGAATTGATATTGGTGCTAAAGCCGAAATTTATCAAATCATTGATGAACTTTGTGCAAGTGGCATGGCTATTATTATGATTTCCTCAGAATTACCAGAAATTATCAATATGTGTGATCGTGTTTGTGTTGTTGCGAATGGACAAATTCAAGGTGAATTATCGCAATCAGAATTAACACAGGAAAAAATTATGAAATTAGCAACAGGGAGAGCTTAAAATGGCTAGCCAATCTATGAAACAATCAGATGATATGAGCTATCATCACTCTACAATAACCAATAATATCATTATTAGAAGTTTCAAAAATTTTATTACTAATAATATAGGGATTTTAATTGCGCTTCTATTAATTAGTATCATTTTAAGTTTTGCTAGTCCGGTATTTCTTTCCCAAGAAAATATGCTCTCAGTGTTAAGACAAGTATCCACTAATATGTGTTTAGCGTTAGGAATGACATTGATCATCATATTGGGTGGTATTGATTTATCGGTAGGTTCGATCGTCGCTATGGCGGGTACACTCACAGTTGGATTTATTTCAATCGGTGAAATGAGCATTGTTCCAGCTATTATGCTGGGTTTATTTATTGGTACTTTATGTGGTGCGGCAAATGGTGTCGCTATTGCTTATACAGGTATTCCTCCATTCATCGTTACATTAGCAATGATGATGATCGCTCGTGGCGTAGGTTATATTTATAGTGGTGGTCAATCAATTCGTATTTTTGATGAGGGGTTTACCAGCATAGGTACAGGTTACTTAGGCATGATTCCATATCCAGTTATCTATATGTTGGTATTTATAGTAGTCATGTTGGTGGTTGTTAATCGAACGCGTTTAGGTACTTATATTTATGCTCTCGGTGGTAATCGTGAGGCTGCGAGATTATCAGGTATAGCCATTAAACGTGTTGAAATCATTGTATATACCATTGCCGGTTTTTTAGCTGCTTTCGCAGGAATAGTGCTGGCTGCAAGAATGTATTCAGGACAACCATCAGTTGCACAAGGTTATGAAATGGATGCGATAGCCGCTTGTGTACTTGGGGGTATTTCAATGTCAGGTGGAATAGGTCGTATTAGTGGCACTATTTTAGGTGTGATAGTTATCGGCATTATTAACAATGGTTTGAATTTATTGGGGGTTAATTCATTTTGGCAATTAGTTGCAAAAGGCGTAATCATCTTTTTAGCCGTCTATGTCGATATGCTAAAACGCAAGAAAGCAAACTAATTTAGACTAATTTGTTTTTAAATGTATGAATAATAGCAAATTTAATTAATAGGACAATAAAATGAAAAAATGTACTTTGATGTTAAATAACCCAGATGGTATTACTCGACATAATGAACCGGTAATCGCGCGTCTTTTTTTCAAAGAACAGCCAATAGATCCGTCTAAATTAAAACTAGTTAATGAGCAAGGGAAAGTTATACCTCATCAATTGTTTGATATCGTTTATGATGATACCAATACACTAATCTCTGCTTGCTCAATCGTCTTTATAGTAACTAATTTAGACCAGTTAGTTGAAAATTATACTTTGTATCTTGATGAGAAAACGCCTGTAGATAATGCAAATGGCATAAAACAACTAGTGCCTACTTTGAATGATGGTGTAAAAAGACTTGATACAGGCCACTATATTTTAGAATTATGTCGTGGTACTGCAGACGGGACATCATATGGGAAATGGGGTATTCGTTACTTTTCTGCTAAAGCAGAAGGTCGTAATTTGATTAAAGATTGCTCTAATGCTATAGGTGGTTTTTATGGACCCTTTTTTACTCCTGCCAATGGATTAATTAATCCGCCTGAGCATACCATCGTAGAGTGTGAAACAGAGGTTGAAGGTCCAATTTATTGTCGTTATCGTTTTAATGGTAAAATCCCTAATGGCTTAGATCCAGCTTTGCATGATAAATCATTTTCAATTGTTTGGGAGTTTTTCTATCAATCACCATGGTTTAGGCGTACTTATAATGTTGATGATTTTGAAACTTCTGTTGATGGTATGCCGGTCATAAATAAGATCACCGTTGGTGATGAGTATGAAAGTGGTAAAAATAATGTGGTATTTTCTCGTTTTGCTAGCTATGGCGGTACATTTTATCGTCAAGGTGATCTTTATGCCAATATTCTAGCTGATGAAGTTAATCGAATTTTATCGCAACCACTAGATCAACTTCCACCAAATGCAAGACTCTATCGAGAGTCTATTGGTGATAATATTAATGCAGTTTCTTGGGATTTCTTCTGGCGCCTATTTTGTGTTAAAGAAGGTATTTTAAGTGATGAAGAAATAAAATCACATGTCAAAACCATTCTGCGTAAAGCTCATCATGTTGTGCATAATAGCGCTCGAAACAAAGAAGTATTATTTGCTAAAGATGTAGATGTTAATAGTGTGCCAGAACAAACGATTTTTCCACTTGCTGCAAATAAAACGGCTGAAATAAATCCCGAATCAGGTTATGCTATGGTTTGGTATACGAGTAATATTGTCGGACGTTATCAAATTGTTCAACGTAAAGATTCCGGTTGGGTTAATTGGGGTACTAATGGTGAAAATGAGTATCCAGAATTACCTACCGGTTCAACGATTTATACTGCATATGGTCAATTTGATGATTGGCAGAAGCAAGCCGATAGTATGGAAAAAAATATTGATGTCAAACAAGGGTTAATCGAAGATGAATGACATAAAGATTGTTGCAATAGGTGAATTTTTATGGGATTGTTTACCTAATGGGAAAAAGATTGGCGGAGCTGCCGCCAACTTTTGTTATCATGCTAAATCAGCTGGAGCAAATGCAATATTAGTTTCAGCAATTGGCGATGACGACAATGGTAGAGAATTACGTGAACAGATTGAAAAACTGCAAATCCCACAACAAATTCAAATATCTGCAAATTATCCAACTGGAACGGTATTAGTTAAATTAGATTCAGCCGGTAAACCCACTTATGATATTGTTAATCCTGTTGCTTGGGATGATATTCAATTAACAGATCAATTATTAGAACTTATTCAGCAAGATGATTTAGATGCAATCTATTTCGGCAGTTTAATTCAACGTAATATACATAATCACGAACTATTGCAAAAGATTGTTAATCATCGATCACAACGAAGCAAAATTATTGTTGATATTAATTTACGTCAAAATGATTATAATAACGCGACTTTACTTTTGTGTATTGAACATGCCAATATCTTAAAGTTAAATGATGAAGAATTACCAATTGTTGCTGATTTATTGAAGATAAAAGCTGATCCGCAAGCGCTTTTCAATTATCTAAATGAACATTATCAACTTGAGTTGTTAATTTATACCTGTGGTAGTGAAGGTAGTCATCTTATTACTAAAAATGAACAGAATCATTGTCCTGCTGAAAAAATCACCCCAATTGATACTGTTGGTGCTGGTGATTCATTTATGGCAATAAGCAGCGTGCTATATTTAAAAGGCAAACAATTACAAGAAATTAATAGTAAAGCCAATCACATCGCTGCATATGTTTGTACTCAAAGCGGCCCGATGCCTATTATACCACAAACATATTTAACCGAATTATAATCTGTTTTGAGACCTAGCTTTTTAATTAGTGAATAATAGCTAGGTCATAACTATTATTTTCATATTCGATTACAACATCGTTTTATTGATTCCTAATCAAAAATAATCACTAAAAAGGCTATTAATAATTAAAAATAGGGTAATGTCTGTTTTTATTCGTTATGAAATCAGGATGTATTTAATCACTAGAGATAAATCTATTTTTAAATCAAGTTCAAGCCTATTTAAAATCCTCATGATAAGTGATAGTATACTCCGTCTATTTATTTATGTACGCATGTGCGCTTTCGTGTGGCGCACCACTGTTATAAGGATTTATTATGCCAATTATTACTCTTCCTGATGGTAGTCAACGTCAATTTGATAAACCTGTTACTGTATTAGAAGTTGCACAAAGTATTGGTGCAGGGCTTGCTAAAGCCTGTATCGCAGGCCGTGTTAATGGTGAACGTAAAGATGCGTGTGATGTTATTGAGCATGACGCAACCTTATCTATTATTACCGCTAAAGATGAAGATGGACTTGAAATTATCCGTCATTCTTGTGCACATTTATTAGGACATGCCATAAAACAATTATGGCCTAATACTCAAATGGCTATCGGGCCTACCATTGATAATGGCTTTTATTATGATGTCGATTTAGATCACTCTTTAACTCAGGAAGATCTTGATGCTTTAGAAAAACGCATGCATGAATTGGCCAAAAAAGATTACCCAGTTAAAAAAGAAGTAGTGAGTTGGGAACGTGCAAGAGAAGTCTTTTGGGAACGTCACGAACCTTATAAAATTGCTATTTTAGATGAAAACATTCCTAAAGATTCTACTCCAGCACTTTATCATCATGAAGAATATATTGATATGTGTCGTGGACCACATGTGCCTAATATGCGTTTTTGTCACCATTTTAAATTACAAAAAGTTGCTGGCGCTTATTGGCGTGGTAATAGTGATAACAAAATGTTACAACGCATCTATGGAACTGCATGGGCAGATAAAAAACAACTCGACAGTTATTTACAATTTTTAGAAGAAGCGGCAAAACGCGATCATCGTAAAATTGGTAAACAACTTGATCTGTATCATATGCAGGAAGAAGCACCAGGTATGGTATTTTGGCATAATGATGGTTGGATTATTTTCCGTGAACTTGAAGTTTTTGTTCGTACCAAACTGAAAGAATATGATTATCAAGAAGTGAAAGGTCCATTTATGATGGATCGTGTACTTTGGGAAAAAACAGGGCATTGGGGCAACTATAAAGAATTAATGTTTGTTACTTCATCAGAAAATCGTGAATACTGCATTAAACCAATGAACTGTCCAGGCCATGTACAGATTTTTAATCAAGGCCTAAAATCATATCGCGATTTACCATTACGTATGGCCGAATTTGGTAGTTGTCATCGTAATGAACCTTCTGGATCTTTGCATGGTTTAATGCGAGTTCGAGGTTTTACTCAAGATGATGCACATATCTTCTGTACTGAAGGGCAAATTCGAAGTGAAGTAAATAATTGTATCAAAATGGTCTATGATACTTATAGTACATTTGGCTTTAAAGATATCACGGTTAAATTATCGACTCGTCCAGAAAAACGTATTGGTAAGGATGAAACTTGGGATTTAGCAGAAAAAGATTTAGCTGAATGTTTGCAAGAAAATGGCATTGAATTTGAATATTTACCTGGTGAAGGGGCATTCTATGGTCCAAAAATTGAATTTACTTTACATGATTGCTTAGGTCGAGCATGGCAATGTGGTACAGTTCAACTTGACTTTATGTTACCAGAGCGATTAGATGCAACTTATGTTGGTGAAGATAATGAACGTCATGTTCCTGTTATGATTCACCGAGCTATACTTGGTTCAATGGAACGCTTCATGGGCATATTGACCGAAGATTGTGCTGGATTCTTCCCAACTTGGTTGGCACCATTACAAGTAGCGGTTATTAATATCACTGATAATCAAGCCGATTATGCCAAACAATTAACCGAGCAACTACAAAAAGTTGGCATTAGAGCAAAAGCGGACTTGAGAAATGAGAAAATAGGGTTTAAAATTCGTGAGCATACTCTAAAACGCGTTCCTTATATGTTTGTCTGTGGAGACAAAGAGATAGAATCAGGAACAATTTCAGTTCGAACTCGCCAAGGTAAAGATCTTGGTAGCTTTGAAGTGAAACATGTTATAGAATTATTGCTTAATGAAATTCATAGTCGTTCATTAGAACAAATGAATTAATGATAAATTAATTTGGAGGAATGAGATATTAAAGTCAGTAAACGAATTCAGTCAACACGCGCGCACAAAATCAATGATGAGATTACTGCTCGCGAGGTGAGGTTAACCGGCGTCGATGGTGAACAGCTCGGCATTGTTAGCTTAGACGAAGCTTTAAAACAAGCTGAAGAAGCAACGTTAGATTTAGTTGAAATAAGTCCTAATGCAGAGCCACCTGTTTGTCGAATTATGGATTATGGCAAGTTCCTCTATGAAAAGAGTAAAGCAACAAAAGAACAGAAGAAGAAGCAAAAGGTTGTTCAGGTTAAGGAAATTAAATTCCGACCTGGTACAGACGAAGGCGACTATCAGGTAAAACTCCGCAGCCTGATACGCTTTCTTGAAGATGGCGATAAAGCTAAAGTTACGTTGCGTTTTCGTGGACGTGAAATGGCTCACCAACAGTTAGGTACTGAAATGCTTGATCGCATTAAAGAAGACTTGGCTGATTTGGCTATCATTGAATCTTATCCAACTAAGATTGAAGGTCGTCAAATGATAATGGTGTTAGCGCCGAAGAAGAAATAATGGTTCAACAAGCTAATTTTTAGTTTGCTAAAAATTACACCATTATTTTATTTTTATTAACAATGCGAAGTGGAAATTTATAAAATGCCTAAAATTAAAACTGTAAAAGGCGCAGCAAAGCGCTTTAAAAAAACAGCATCTGGTGGCTTTAAGCATAAGCAAGCTAACAAGAGCCATATCCTAACTAAAAAATCAACTAAACGTAAACGTCATTTACGTGGTTTGACTACTGTGTCAAAAGGCGATTTAGGTTTAGTAGTGGCGTGTGTTCCATACGCTTAATTTATTGATTAATTATTTAGAGGATATAGTTTATGGCTCGTGTTAAACGTGGTGTTATTGCTCGTGCACGTCACAAGAAAATTTTAAAACAAGCAAAAGGGTATTATGGTGCTCGTTCACGCGTATATCGTGTTGCTTTCCAAGCAGTAATTAAAGCTGGACAATATGCGTATCGTGACCGTCGTCAACGTAAACGTCAATTCCGTCAATTATGGATTGTTCGTATCAATGCTGCTGCTCGTCAATGTGGTTTATCTTACAGCCGTTTTATCAATGGTTTAAAGAAAGCTTCAATTGAAATCGATCGTAAGATCCTTGCAGATATCGCAGTATTCGATAAAAATGCATTCGCTGCATTAGTTGAAAAAGCAAAAGCTGCACTTTAATAGCTTTATAAGAGCCGGGTTATCTCGGCTTTTATTGTTTTAACGATATTTAAGAGTTGATTGATTATGAATTTAGTTATTTTTCATTTCTTTTTTAGCTTCGATAATCTCATTCGTTTATGAGGCAAATGAGAAACGAAAAATAATTATAAAAGCCTCAGAAGAGGCTTTTTTTATGTAATAAACAATAAGCAGGAGAACTGTATGTCTCAATTAGTTGAACTGGTAAGCAATGCCAAATCCGCTATTGAAAGTGCTAATGATATTAATACTATCGAACAGATTCGAGTGGAATATTTTGGTAAAAAGGGCTATTTTACCATGCAAATGGCGTCTTTACGTGATGTTCCAGCTGAACAACGGCCAACCATAGGTCAGAAAATTAATGATGCAAAGCAAGAAGTTGTTGAGTTATTAAATCAAAAACGTCACTTTTTAGAGCGTCAGGCTCTTAATGCAAAATTAGCAAATGAAACCATTGATATTACTCTTCCAGGTAAATCACTTGAATTAGGGGGATTGCATCCAGTAACTAAAACTATTAACCGTTTGGTTGAGTTTTTTGGGGAATTAGGCTTTGCTGTTGAAACAGGACCCGAAATAGAAGATGATTATCATAACTTCGATGCTTTAAATATTCCTGCACATCATCCTGCTCGTGCTGATCATGATACATTCTGGTTTGATGCAAAACGTTTATTACGAACCCAAACTTCTACTGTTCAAATTCGAACCATGGAAAATCAAAAACCACCAATTCGAATTATTGCTCCAGGCAGAACCTACCGAAACGATTATGATCAAACCCATACCCCGATGTTCCATCAAATGGAAGGATTGTTGGTAGATAAAGATATTAGTTTTACGCATTTAAAAGGTTTATTACATGATTTTCTTCATTGCTTCTTTGAAGATAATATGGAAATAAGATTTAGACCTGCATATTTTCCATTTACCGAACCTTCAGCAGAAGTTGATATTAAAGCTAAAAATGGGAAATGGTTAGAAGTGTTAGGCTGTGGCATGGTTCATCCTAATGTGTTACGTAATGTAGGTATTGATCCTGAAGAATATTGTGGTTTTGCATTTGGAATGGGAATCGAAAGATTAACCATGTTACGTTACGGCGTCACAGATTTACGTTCTTTCTTTGAAAATGATTTACGTTTTTTAAAGCAATTTAACTAGTTCTGGAGATCAAAACATGAAATTTAGTGAAAGTTGGCTACGTGAATGGATCAATCCAGAAATAAGTAGCGATAAATTATCAGATCAGTTAACTATGGCTGGTTTAGAAGTAGATGATATTGAAAAAGTTGCTGGTGATTTTACCGGTGTAGTGGTGGGTAGAGTTGTTGAATGTAAACAACATCCTAATGCTGACAAATTACGAGTAACCAAAGTAGATATTGGTAAACCTGAATTATTGGATATTGTTTGCGGTGCACCTAATTGTCGTCAAGGTTTAACCGTAGCTTGTGCCACAATTGGCGCTGTATTACCTGGTGATTTTAAAATCAAAGCAGCAAAACTTCGCGGTGAACCATCGGAAGGGATGTTGTGTTCTTATTCTGAGTTAGGCATTTCTGACGATCATAATGGAATTATTGAATTACCAGAGGACGCCCCTTTAGGACAAGATATAAGACAATATTTAAATTTAGATGATGTAATGATTGATATTAGCGTTACACCAAATCGTGCCGATTGTTTTGGTATCATTGGTGTCGCGAGAGATATTTCTGCTGTAAACAATATCCCAATGAAAGAACTAAAAGTTGAAAATATCACTCATACAATAAATGATACTTTACCTATTCAGGTTGATGCAGCTAAAGCAGCCCCTCGTTATTTAGGTCGCATTATCAAAAATGTTAAAGTTGATGCTTCAACTCCACTATGGATGAAAGAGAAGTTACGTAGAGGCGGTATTCGTTCTGTTGATGCCATTGTCGATGTTACTAACTATGTTTTATTAGAACTCGGTCATCCAATGCACGCTTTTGACTTAGCTGAGATTGACAAAGGCATTGTTGTGCGTTATGCCAATAAAGATGAAAAGCTTGTGTTACTCAATGGTAATGAGGTTAAGCTTGATGAAAAAACATTAGTCATAGCTGATCAGCAAAAAGCATTAGCAATCGCCGGTATTATGGGTGGTGAAAAATCAGGTGTAACTGCATCAACGAAAGATATTTTTCTTGAATCAGCATTCTTTTCTCCATTAGCTATAACTGGTAAAGCTCGTGAATACGGTTTACATACAGAAGCTTCTCATCGTTATGAAAGAGGTGTTGATCCTTATTTACAATCAGCTGCAATCGAAAGAGCAACTCAATTGATTGTTGATATCTGTGGCGGTGAAGTAGGGCCTATTACTGAAGTTGTGAATGAAAATGAGCTTCCTGCTCAAGCAAAAATTAAATTACGTCGAAACAGAATTGATCGCATTATTGGCTATCATATTGAAACCCAAAAGATTACCGATATTCTAGTAAGATTAGGTTGTGAAGTTGCCTATAATGATGATAGTTGGACTGTTAAATCACCTAGCTGGCGATTTGATTTACAACTTGAAGAAGATCTAGTTGAAGAAGTTGCCCGGATTTATGGCTATAACAATATTCCTAATGTGAATATGAAAATTGAATCGGTGATGAAACCAAAACCGGAAAATAAAATTTCCTTATCTAGAGTAAAAAATCTACTAGTGGACAAAGGCTATCAAGAAGCCGTAACTTATAGTTTTGTTGACCCTAAAATTCAGCAAACATTACATCCACAACAACCACAGATTACATTACCAAACCCAATTTCGAGTGAAATGTCGGTTATGCGTTTGTCTTTATGGTCTGGCTTATTAGATGCAGTGTTATACAACCAAAATCGCCAACAATCTCGCATGCGATTATTTGAGACAGGATTACGATTTATACCAGATGAAAGCTGTGAGTTTGGTGTTCGTCAAGAATTAATGTTATCTGGTGTTGTTACTGGAAGTTTATATGAAGAACATTGGACATTACCTAAACAAAATATCGATTTTTATGATGTAAAAGGGGATTTAGAACAGTTATTTATTCTTTTAGGCTGTTCTGATGGTATTGAATATCAACGTTCCGAACTTGATGCATTACACCCTGGACAAAGTGCTACAATCCTTTTTAATGGCGAAGTTATCGGCAATTTTGGTGTTTTACACCCTGAAATTGAAAAAAAATTATCTTTAAACAGTAAAACGCTTGTTTTTGAAATAAATTTAGCTAAAATTAATGATAAAAAAGTTCCTGTTGCTCATGAGTTATCAAAATATCCATCAAATAAACGTGATATAGCTGTCGTAGTATCGAATACAATTCCAGCAGCGGATATTATCTCTGAGTGTAAGCGTGCTGGTGGTGAGCAACTTGTAAAAGTTAACTTGTTTGATGTTTATCAAGGTGATAAAATTGACAATAATCAAAAAAGCCTTGCTATCAGTTTGATTTTACAAGACAAATCACGTACACTGGAAGAAGAAGATATAACAAACATTGTAAGCAATTGTGTTATTGCTTTACAGAATCGTTTCAATGCCCTATTAAGAGAATGATAATTATGACATTAACTAAAGCTGATATTGCAGATCGTCTTGCCGATAAATTTGATATCGATCGTCAAGAAGCTAAAGTCCTTGTT
Source organism: Gilliamella sp. W8128 (assembly GCF_016100545.1). Classification (NCBI taxonomy): domain Bacteria; kingdom Pseudomonadati; phylum Pseudomonadota; class Gammaproteobacteria; order Orbales; family Orbaceae; genus Gilliamella; species Gilliamella sp. W8128. Next base: position 86,162 of record NZ_JACFSE010000003.1, on the reverse strand, counting down.
GAACTTTTTTTTGAAGAAATTCGCGTTGCTTTAGAAAAAGGTGAGCCAGTTAAACTTTCTGGATTCGGCAATTTTGCTGTTCGTGATAAAAATTCACGTCCAGGTCGTAATCCTAAAACTGGTGAGAGTGTAGATATCTCAGCTCGACGAGTTGTCACATTTAGACCAGGTATTAAATTTAGAGAACGAATTGAGAAAAATTTAACTTTATAATTAAGTTTTTTAAAAATTGTTTTGTAAGTAATAGCCTTTTTGTTGTTATTACAACAAAAAGGTTATTTACTTTTTTGTTAAAAAATTATTGTAATTAATTGCTGAATCAAGCATAATACACCTCCTCTATGGAGGCTCTATGGGTCCTCTTGCAACATTTTTTTGCTCATCAGGTCAGGTCCGGAAGGAAGCAGCCAAAGTAAAAAATATGTGTGTGGGATGTGGCTGATAGGGTCTCCTCCAAAAGATTTCCTCTCAAAAATAAAAAATTATTAAGCTTGTCGTTGTTTGTTTATTAATCAATTGATTTTTCTTTTTTTAATTTTGCAACTAAATAGGTTGTAGGAATACAGCATTTTTGCGATCATATATCAAATTTTATTCATTTTCTTAAATGAAATTATTTAAATTAAGCAAAGTAATGAGGAATTTGTATATGATGCGAGTTGGATTGTTTCTTCTAACTAACTTAGCGGTTATGTTTGTATTTGGTATAATTCTGAGTATTTTAGGCGTGAATGCCCAGAGTACCTTAGCACTACTTATTTTCGCAGCTATTTTTGGTTTTGGCGGTTCATTTATTTCACTTCTTTTGTCTAAAAGAATGGCACTACGTTCTGTTGGTGGTCAAGTGATAAAAGAGGCTCGTAATGCTCAAGAACAGTGGTTACTTGATGTCGTACGTCGCCAATCAGATCAACTTAAATTAAAGATGCCAGCAGTAGCAATTTATGAAGCAGATGATATTAATGCTTTTGCAACAGGAGCGACTAAAAACAGTTCTTTAGTTGCGGTAAGTACCGGATTATTAGCGGCAATGACCCAAGATGAAGCAGAAGCGGTAATTGGTCATGAAATGAGTCATGTAGCAAATGGCGATATGGTGACTATGGCACTCCTACAAGGTGTACTAAATACGTTTGTTATCTTTATTTCACGAATTATAGCGTCAATGTTTGCTAAAGTAATAGAAGATCGTAGTGAAGCATTAGCTGATATAGCCTATTACGTGATAGCGATGATATTTGAAACTATCTTTGGAATCTTAGCAAGTATGGTTGCAATGTGGTTCTCGCGTTACCGCGAATTTCATGCCGATGCAGGTTCTGCAAAATTGGTAGGTTCTGCCAAAATGATTGCTGCATTAGAAAAACTAAAAGTAAGCCATGAACCAAATGAAGAAGCGTCAATTTTAGCTTTTTGCATTAATGGTGAGAAGAAAGCCAGATTTTCCCAACTATTCTTATCACATCCACCTTTAGAAAAACGAATTGAAGCTTTAAGAAATCAATCAATTATTGGTTAATAAAACTTTAAATATTGGCTTAATAAACAAATAAAACCTTAATGGCAAATAGTAATAATATTTGCCATTTATTTTATCAATCGATAATATTCCTAGAGATTTAATATGTACCTGCAAACCAACAATAATAAACTTGAATTACTTAGTCCTGCGAAAAACATAGACATTGCCAAACAAGCAATCTTACATGGGGCTGATGCAGTTTATATTGGAGGCCCGCATTTTGGTGCCCGTCATAATGCCGGTAATTCAGTCAGTGATATAGCCGAATTAGTTGAGTTTGCCCATCGTTTTTATGCCAAAGTCTTTGTCACATTAAATACTATTTTGCACGATAATGAACTTGAGATAGCTCGGCAATTGATCTGGCAATTATATGATGCAGGAGTTGATGCTTTAATTGTTCAAGATATGGGCATATTAGCCATGGATATTCCGCCGATAGATTTACATGCTAGCACGCAAATGGATATTCGAACCCCGGAAAAAGCTAAATTTCTTTCAGATGTTGGTTTTTCACAAATAGTTCTAGCTCGAGAATTAAACTTAACTGAAATAGCGAATATTCATCAACAAATAGATGCCAATATCGAATTTTTTATTCATGGGGCTTTATGTGTTGCATTTTCAGGTCAATGTTATATTTCTCATGCTCAAACGGGTAGAAGTGCCAATCGAGGTGATTGTTCGCAAGCATGCCGTTTACCATTCACATTAAAGGATGATCAAGGCCGTGTTGTTGCTTATGAAAAACATCTTTTATCAATGAAAGATAATAATCAATCTGAAAATTTAATCGAATTGATACAAGCTGGAGTTAGGTCATTTAAAATAGAAGGACGTTATAAAGATTTAAGCTATGTAAAAAATATAACGGCATTTTATCGTAAAAAACTCGATGAAATTTTAGAAAAATCGGATGATTTTGCAAGTGCATCAAGTGGTAGAACTCAACATTCATTCACTCCAGATCCCAATAGAACATTTCATCGAGGTGCTACTGATTATTTTGTTCGGGGTAGACAAGCCAATATTGGCGCTTTTGATTCACCTAAATTTATTGGCTTACCTATCGGTGAGATGACGAAAGTTACTAACCAAACAATTGATATTAAATCTGAAAAAGTTTTAACGAATGGTGATGGATTAAACGTCTTGGTAAAGCGTGAAATCGTAGGATTCAGAGCTGATAAAGTTGAAAAAGTTGCTAATAATCATTATCGAGTGTTTCCTAATGAATTACCTAAGGTATTTCATTCCTTAAAATTACCTTATCAAATTAATCGTAACCTTGATCACAATTGGCAACAAGCTTTATTAAAAGAATCGAGTAGTCGTCGAATTGGTGTAGCATTTGAATTGTTCAATCAATCAAATGTTGTTCAATTGATAGCAACAAGTGAAGAGGGCTGTAGTGTAAAAATTACTTTAAAGGGTGAGTTTGAATTAGCTGAACAATCTGATAAAGCACTCAAAAATATAAAAGATAGCTTATCAAAAATTGGTAAAACGATATATTATCTTACTGATTTAGAAGTTAATTTGACCGAGATATTTTTTATTCCAAGTAGCCAATTAAATCAATTACGAAGAGATATTATTGATAAGTTAACATTGGAACGGCTAACTCATTACCAAAGAAAGTTACGAAAACCACAAGCGGAACCTGCGCCAATTTATCCAGAAGAGCAACTAAGCTTTTTAGCAAATATTTATAATCATAAGGCTAGAGAATTTTATACTCAGCATGGCGTTAAACTAATTGAAAGTGCTTTTGAAGCACATGAAATTAAAGATGATGCGCCATTAATGATTACAAAACATTGTTTGAGATTTGCGTTTAATTTATGTCCTAAACAAGCTAAAGGTATTCAAGGTGTGAAAACAAAAGTAACACCAATGAAATTAATACAAAATAATAATGAAGAATTAATACTGAAATTTAATTGCAAAGCCTGTGAAATGCAAGTTTGGGGTAAAATCAAAAAACACATTTTAAAAATGCCATTACCAGGAAGTGAATTGATTTTATTAACCAATAAATAATTACAGTCAAAGAAACAAAATTTACTGAATAAATTAGTTCTTTTTTAAAGAAGAATTAAGTTCGTAATAATATGTTATATTTAACATAATATACATTATTCTAACTTTAATTATTTAACTTATAGTATCTTTTTATTAAAAGAAAAGGGCGGCAATATCCTTTTCTTTAATAAGTTTGTAATTATACTAATTGGTGTAGATAAAAAGTTTGTTTTATAAAATTATTCATTATTTTCTTTCCTAAAGTATAAATTATTTTATGTCAAATGTTCTATTTATGTCTTGAGTATAATAAATAGCCTATATGTAATGTTATGGCTATTTAAGTTATGAAAGTGCAAATAATTTAATATAGCTTAATTTTTAATTTATATATTGTAAAAAGTTAATTCAGCTGGCTGATTGACTAAATTAAATGTATCCTATGCTCTGCAGAGAATTGTGTATTACTACACATGTGTTGAGGAAATTTAATATTCTATTGATTTATATGGTATTTTTATCTTTATTAGAAATAACAGAAGTTATACAAAGTAATATCTTCTGTTCTTAAATAGCAAAACTTCTTATAAAGAATCTAATTCTTTTTGTTTTTTCTGGTTCTTTTCTTGTTTTACTGCTTGCTCTACTTGTTCGTTGAACTCTTTGTCAATGTAAAGAAGATTTAATTCAAAAGACATGTGCGGTGATTTTAATTCAATAATAGTTTCATCATTTTGATATTTAACATATTGATCACCAACAAACTCAAGTTTTTTTTCTACTAATTGATATTTTTGAGATAAATTTTCCTTTAAAGATTTAAATTTATATTTACCGAATGTAGTACTAATAGCTAATAATTTTTCATCTTTTGAGAAAATGAGTAAAACGCTTTCTAATCCGTCAATATCTAATTCATTGTTTTTGATGTAATACATAGGTCCGTTGGAATATAAATTAGTATCATCAAAGTTTAAAGTATATTTTTCTTTAGCTTCTTTTAATGTTGTTTTATTAATTTCGAGACCAAATGGAGATGGATTAGCATATAGCAATGAACTATAAAAGAATACTATTAGTAAAACCAGTTTTTTCATTGTGATATTTCCTGTTTAGAATTTATGATTTATGAGCACAAGCATAGTATCACAATAATTAAGTACATTTATACGCTTAACTGATATATTACTAATAGGAAGTATTTACAAAATTGTCATCTAGAAAATAAAAAATAATATTAAGTTAAATATTGATTATATTTAGTTCGCATAATGTATATTATGTTAAATAATAGATATTATAATCTATCCCCGTTTATCTCTTTATTACTCGGTAAAATGAGGATTTTAATAAGTTAAAAAGTAAAAACAAATTACCAAAAAGTGGTAATTTAATTATTTAATAATAATTTTTTATTTCTTTTCTATTTATTGAATAATAAAATATAAACTATATAGTTAGTTTTTGTTTTATCATAAAATATGGTAATCTTAGCAATTAAAATCTTTAACGATTCTATTTAGGTTTATATGCACACTATTTATAAAACATTGCGTAGCAATAGTTATTCAGTTCCTTGTGAATTATGTAGTATTGGTGGATTGTGTATCCCTATGTTACTTAATAATTCACTAAGTAATGTTTTAGAACGGCAAAAATCATATTTAAAAGATGAAATAGTTGTTAAATCAAAAACTCCATTTAAAAAGTTTTATATTGTTCATTCTGGTGCATTAAAGACGTTTGTCACTACTCCAGAAAAAACAGAACAAATTAATGGATTTTATTTACCTGGGGATATCGTTGGTTTAGATTCCATTTCAACTAAGGTATATAATAGCAATATTCAAGCATTAGGAAATACTTCGCTTTGTGAACTTTACTATGATGAATTAATGTCATTAATTGACAGTAACAAAGATGTTCGTGATCTGATATTTAAATTATTAAGTACAGATATATATAATTATCAAAAATTAATTCTCTGTTATTCGCAAAAAAAATCTGATGAACGTCTTGCTACTTTTATCTATTCTCTTTATCTTAGATATCAACAAAGAGGACATACTTCTTTAAATATCAAACTGGCAATGAGTCGTGCTGATATAGCCAATTACTTAGGCTTGACGATTGAAACCGTTAGCCGGAATTTATCAAAATTACAAGAACAAAATATTTTAACAGCTAAAGGGAAATACATATATATTAATAATTTAGAAGCTTTAATAGAAATATGTAACTAAATTTATCTGTACTAAATTAATTAAAATTTACTGTAAGGTTTTTTATATGACAAGTTTAAAGAAAACATTTATTGCAGCAACTATTGCACTTATCCCCTGTTCTTCATTCGCTGCCCAGCAGTTAACTGAAGAACAAGCTAATAGTATGCAATCTTACAAGAGCATTACTATTAGAGGTGCTTTTTATACCGATAGCGATTACCTTATGGCTATGTCTAAAGCTGCTGATAATGAAGGTGCGGCTTCTTTCTATATTACTACTACCAATATTAGTCCATCTAATGACACTTTACGAATTGTTTATGCTAAATTATATAAATCAGACGCTCCTAAAGCTATAGAACAAGCGGAAAGTTTACGTAAGTTTGAAGGAGTTTATGAGTATCCAAAATCAAAAGCTATTCGTTTAGAACCATTTAATATTGTTCGTATTCGTGGTTACTTCCCAACCGATTATGACATCAATCAAGCAATTGCTAAAGAAGCTTCAGCTAAAGGGGCTTATGGGTTCTATATTGATTCACGTTCAGAAATAGGTAGTAATTTACAAATTGCAGCTTATTTATTCAAAAAAGATGCACCAGAACGAAAATTACAACCTGAAGATGCTATTCCTTATGATTCTGAAGCGGGTCAATTAGCTTTAGCTAAAGGTGGCGATGCTGCAATGCAGGTTGAAAAACCTGGTTATTATTCTCCTTCAGCGTTTAATGAAAAATATTATGCTGATAAATTTAATAATAAAGTTATAGATAAAACGACTACCACAACGACTACAGGTAAAGTTGCAACATCATCAAATACTGAAACAACAAGTACTGTTGCTACAGAACCACAAAGAGTGACTCGTTACACCGTAACATTGCCTGATGGAAGAAAAATTCAAGAACTGAATGATGCTACAGCAGCTAAAATGGTTGCTTTTGATACATTGAAATTTAGAGGCTATTATGTCACTGATCAAGAAATTTCTTATCAAGCAGGTAAACGTGCGATTGAAGCTGGCGCAAAATATTATCATATTGCTCGTGTAGCACATGATACTAAAGGCCCAAATATTACGGTATTTGTTGATCTTTATCGATAATCAAAAATGGGCGCCTAAGCGCCCTTCTTTTTATTCTCATAACTTATCAGATTATAGATTCTAAAATTATAACTCTGTCGATACAGTCTCTATTTGTTGTCTTATGCGTTTTGCTGAAATTGGATAAGGTGTTCCTAATTGTTGTGCAAAAAGATTAACTCTTAGTTCTTCAATCATCCATTTAATGTTAGTCACTTTGCTTAATGGTTTTTGATTTTCTGGCAAACTATTTAGCCAAGTTTGATATTCATTCTTAACTTCTTCTATTATATTCATTGCTTGTCTATCTTTAGCCATATTCGAACCAAGCTTCTCTAAGCGTTTTTCAATCGCAGATAAATAGCGATAAATATCAGGAAGTTTGTCATAACCGGTTTGTGCAACAAACCCTTTATAGACTAATTCACTGACTTGCTGTTTTATATCTGATAAAGCAAAAGCAAGGGATAGATCTACTCGACCTTTTAATTTTTTATTAATATTAAAGTGTAACGTTAATATTGATTCTACTTGTTTAGCAATATCAACAACAGTTTCATTGATATGGCTTTTAGTGTAAGTAAGAAGTTGTTGATATTGTTTTTGATTATCAATAATTTGGTTGTTTTTTTCTATTAAATGATCAACGCCACAAGCAATGCAATCATCAATAAGATTGAGTACAGTGCCAAACGAATTAAAATATAAACCTAGCTTAGATTTGTTTGGCAGTTTCTCATGTAAATATTTTATCGGTGATGGAATATTGAGGATTAATAATCGTCGAATACCTAACTTGCTTAATCGCTTTTGTTCTTCCAAAGAATCAACAAGTTTAATACTAACTGAATGTTGATTATCAATAATCGCTGGATAAGCTTTAATTGTGTAATTGTTTTGTTTTTCTTCATAGATTGCAGGTAAAGAACCAAAATCCCAATCTGTAATATTATTCTTTTCTATTTTAATCGATTTTTTCTGGGTTAAGGATGATAAAGCTTGTTGAACTTCTGTTTTAAGTTGTTCTTGAAGTTTAACTAAATCTTTGCCGAAAGCAATTTCGCGATTATGATCAACAATACTGAAATTCATCTTTAAGTAACTAGGTACTTGATCAAGTTGCCAATCTGTTGACTCAATCCTAGTACCGGTCATTTTTCTAAATTCATTTTGTAACGTTTCAAGTAACGGCGATGCTGTAGAATTGACTCTACTCAAAAAGGCTTCAGCATAGTTAGGTGCCGGTACCAAACTTTTACGTAATGATTTAGGTAATGACTTGATTAATGAGATAATTAAATCATAGCGAAAACCAGGAACTTGCCAATCAAAACCACTATTTTTTATCTGATTAAGGATATTTAGTGGAATAGTGATTGTGACGCCGTCACGTTCATTACCAAGGTCAAACTGATAACTTAAAGGTAGCTTTAAGTTGTCTTGATACCAAAAATCTGGATAATCATTCACTTTCACCGGTTGTGCTGACGGTTTGATCAACATATTTTTTTCAACATTAAGAAATTCTGGATCAACTTTTTGTTTTGTTTTCCACCATGTATCAAAATGCTTTGCAGAAATTACTGATTTATCTATTCGTTGGTCATAAAAATTATATAGGTCATCATCATCAATCAAAATATCTTGACGTCGAGACTTATGTTCAAGATCCTCAACTTCATTGATTAATTTTTGATTTTGCTTATAAAAACTGTGGTTAGTTTGCCAATCACCTTCCACTAACGCATGGCGAATAAATAAAGAACGACTTAATATTGGATCAATTTTACTGTAATTAACTGTGCGACTAGCAACAATAGGTAATCCATATAAAGTGACTTTTTCATTAGCAATGGTTGTTCCTTGTTTTTTAGACCATCTCGGCTCACTGTAACTGTATTTAACTAAATGTTTAGCTATTGGTTCGATCCACTCAGCTTCAATTTTGGCTGCAGTTCTACCCCACAATCGGCTGGTTTCAACCAATTCACTAGCTATACACCATTTTGGTTGATTTTTAAAAATCGCTGAATTAGGGAAAATAGCAAATTTAATATTACGAGCACCAATATATTCATGTTTTTCGATTTCTTTCATCCCAACATGCGATAATAAACCACTTAATAGTGCAATGTGTAATGAACGATAATCCGCTAATTGGCTATTAATCGGAAATGCTAGTTGTTTAACTGTTTGCCTAATTTGCGTATAAACATCTTGCCATTCACGAATACGCAGATAATTGAGGTATTCTTTTTGACATAAACGTCTAAATTGATTACCCGATAATTCTGCTTGTTGACTGGCAATATAATTCCATAAATTAATAAAAGAGATAAAGTCTGATTCTTTATCGGCAAATCGGCGATGTTTTTCATCAGAAGCTTGCTGTTTATCAAATGGACGTTCTCTAGGATCTTGTATTGATAGTGCGGCAGTAATAATCATCACTTCTTTTATACAACCTAATTGTCTTGCTTCAACTAACATTCTCGCTAATCGAGGATCTATAGGCAACTGAGATAAAATTCGACCTATATCAGTTAAGTGATAATGATGATGTTTAGTGTAAATGGCTCCGAGTTCTTCTAATAGTCGTATGCCATCACGAATATACCTAGAATCAGGTGATTCCACAAACGGAAAAGCAGCAATATCACCTAATCCTAATGATGTCATTTGTAATATAACTGAGGCTAAATTTGTTCGTAATATTTCTGGTTCAGTAAATTCAGGCCTCGATAGAAAATCCTGTTCATCATAAAGCCGAATACATATACCGTCTGATGTTCTACCACAACGCCCTTTTCTTTGATTTGCCGATGCTTGAGAAATTGGTTCAATTGGTAATCTTTGCACCTTAGTACGATAGCTATAACGACTTATTCTGGCTAAGCCAGGATCGATAACATATTTAATGCCTGGAACAGTGAGCGATGTTTCAGCAACATTAGTTGCTAAAACAATTCGTCGTCCATTATGCGGTTGAAAAATGCGATTTTGTTCTGATGCCGATAGCCTTGCGTATAAAGGTAGAATTTCAGTATGTTTCAACTCCAATTTTCTTAATGTGTCGGCAAGATCACGTATTTCACGTTCTCCCGTTAGAAAAATGAGTATATCACCAGTACTTTCCGATGAAAGCTCATCGATAGCATTAATGATTGGTTGAAAATCATTGTTTTTATCGCTTTCAGAATCCTCACTAAAAATCACTGGCCGATACCTAACTTCAACCGGATAGGTTCGGCCTGATACTTCAATTATCGGAGCATGATTGAAATGATTAGAGAAACGCTCAACATCTATTGTTGCCGAAGTGATAATAACTTTTAAATCGGGGCGTTTAGGTAATAGTTGTTTTAAATATCCTAAAATAAAATCAATATTTAAACTACGTTCATGAGCCTCATCTATAATGATAGTATCATATTGCAGTAATAGCTTATCTTGTTGAATTTCTGCTAATAAAATCCCATCAGTCATCAATTTAACCAATGTACTATCACTGACATGATCTGAAAACCTAACTTTGTAACCGACTAATTGCCCTATTTCCGTCTTTAATTCTTCAGCAATACGATTGGCTACCGAACGAGCGGCTAATCTTCTAGGTTGAGTATGACCAATATAGCCTTTAACACCTAGCCCTAATTCTAGACATATTTTGGGAATTTGTGTCGTCTTACCTGAGCCGGTTTCGCCAGCAATTATGACCACTTGATGATGTTTAATTGCTTCATAAATAGCCTGTTTTTTTTCAACTACAGGTAAATTACTAGGAAAATCAATATGATCAGGTAAAGATTGTAATCGAACATTATAATGTTCAACAGCTAAATCAATTGCTGATTGAATTTCAGCAATATTTTGTTTTTTATTAATAAGCTTTCTTATTTTCAGTTGATCTAAGAAAGTCATTGACGACAATTTGTTTAATTGTTGAGATACCATAAGGCGTTGAGAATATTATTCACAATTATAATTGTTATAAATTATAGCAAATATTCCTTATTTATAGGAGATTAAATGAAGAAATCACTATTACTATTATTATCTGCTTCGCTAATATTTAACTCAACTGGATGCGCTTTTTCAAATAGCATTAATGAACAGGATCTTATGCATCACCATTATATTCTGATGGAAAATAATGGTTTAAGTTTACCTATTTTCAAAAATGTTGATTTAGAATTTGGCGAAAATATGATTATGATTGGAAAAATCTGTAGTGAATTTTTAGCTCAAGTTAAACTTGAAAATAATATGATCAAAGTCCAGATAATTAATATGACCAACAATAAATGTCTGAACAAACAATTAGATTTACTCGATAATGTGATTAAAAAACTGATTATTGATGGGGCAAATATTCAATTAATTGACACTAAATTAGTACTAAAAAATAACCAAGACACACTTATCTTTCAATTAAAAGATTATATGTAACTAAAAAACCCCTTTCCTCAAAATTTTTATAAAATCTATCGTTATTATCCAATTTGTTATCTTATACTAATTGTATAAACTTAAAACAGATTTAGTGATAAAAAACTTTATTTAAAATAGAGTTAAGTCTATAATGAAGCCAATTTTTTGAGGATCTAAATTTTAATGAAAATAGTCAATTTTTCAGACACTGAAATAAAATTAAGTAACTATTTTTCAGTTGCTCGATCCTTCTTATATCCCTTTCAATCCAATGTAAATACTTTGCATTTAGACATATACCCAGTTTATATGAAATTTAAACATTAACCTTAACAAGTAGTGATAATATTATGAAAAAGACAAAAATCGTTTGTACTATAGGACCAAAATCAGAATCAAAAGAGATGTTAACCAAATTATTAAATGCAGGCATGAATGTAATGCGTTTAAACTTCTCTCATGGTGATTATGAAGAACACGGAAATCGAATCAAAAATTTACGTGAAGTAATGCAAGAAACAGGCTTAAAAGCGGCAATTATGTTGGATACTAAAGGTCCAGAAATCCGTACTATTAAGTTAGAAGGTGGTAATGATGTATCACTTGTTGCTGGTCAAACATTTACTTTTACTACTGATGAGAACGTTGTTGGTAATTCAGAACGTGTTGCGGTTACTTATAAAGGTTTTGCTCAAGATCTTAAACCTGGCAATCGTGTTTTGGTTGATGATGGTTTAATCGCTATGGACGTTGTCGAAATCAAAGGTAACGAAGTTGTCTGTAAAGTACTAAATAATGGTGATTTAGGTGAAAATAAAGGTATTAACTTACCAGGTGTTTCTATTAAATTACCTGCACTTGCTGAAAAAGATAAAAATGATTTAATTTTCGGTTGTGAGCAAGGTGTTGACTTTATTGCTGCATCTTTTATCCGTAAACGTTCTGACGTTGAAGATATCCGTGCTCATCTTAAAGCTCACGGTGGTGAAGAAATTAAAATTATTTCTAAAATTGAAAACCAAGAAGGTTTAGATAATTTTGATGAAATTTTAGAAGCTTCTGACGGTATCATGGTGGCTCGCGGTGACTTAGGTGTGGAAATCGCTGTTGAAGAAGTTATTTTTGCTCAAAAAATGATGATCAAAAAATGTAACAAAGCTTCAAAACCTGTTATTACTGCAACACAAATGTTAGACTCAATGATTAAAAACCCTCGCCCTACTCGTGCTGAAGCTGGTGACGTTGCTAATGCAATCATTGATGGAACCGACGCAGTTATGTTATCAGGTGAAAGTGCTAAAGGTAAATATCCATTTGAAGCAGTAAATGTGATGGCTACAATCTGTAAACGTACTGATGGTACTATTCCTGCTAAACTTGAGTTAACAACCAAAGAAGAAACATTACGTATTACTGCTGCAGTTTGTTGTGGTGCAGTTGAAATTGCTGAACGTTTAAATGTGCCATTAATTGTTGTTGCTACTCGTAGTGGTAAATCTGCTCGTGAACTTCGTCATTACTTCCCGACAGCTCGTATTTTAGCGTTATCTTCAAGTCAAAAAACAGTTAATCAATTAGCATTATCTAAAGGTGTTGAACCAATTTTAATTGATGCGATTAACTCAACTGACGATTTCTACCGTTTAGGTAAAGAAATGGCAGTTAAAGTTTGTAATGTTAAACAAGGTGATACGATTGTTATGGTATCAGGTGCATTGGTTCCAAGTGGTACTACTAATACAACTTCGGTACACCGTATCTAATCATTTTAAAATTGTTTAAATGAATAATAAAAAGCTAGCGATGTGCTAGCTTTTTTTTTAACATGCGTTATGCTGTTAGATATTCAATTTGTGGACTGGACCAAATAAGACATGATTATAGAAAAAGTATATTTACCCAAAGAACTCAGTTGGTTATCCTTTAATCAACGTGTACTACAAGAGGCTGCTGATGAAAGTAATCCTCTTATAGAACGAATCCGTTTTTTAGGTATTTACTCCAGTAATCTAGACGAATTTTATAAAGTTCAATTTGCAAACTTAAAAAAATATGTTCTTATTGAGCAAGAACAATCTCAATCCACCTCAAATGCGAAACATTTATTAAGACAAGTTAACCAAAAAGTTATTCAACTTGAATTACAATTTGATCAGCTCTATAACGAACTATTATTAGAAATGGCTAGAAACCAGATTTTCCTAATAAATGAGAGACAACTTACTAGTTATCAAGAAAATTGGATAAAAAATTACTATAAGCAAAATCTAAGACAATATATCACCCCTATTCTTCTTGATAGCCATACTGAATTGATCCAATTTCTCAAAGATGATCATGCTTATTTGGCAGTGGAAATTATTTGTAAAGACAATATTAGTTATGCCTTATTAGAGCTGCCTACCGACAATGCTCCTCGTTTTGTATTATTACCATCGGAAGTTTCAACCAAAAACAAATCAATTATCTTTTTAGATAATATTTTACGTTACTGTTTAGACGATATTTTTAAAGTCTTTTTTGATGCTGTTGAATTAAATGCTTATTCAATCAATATTAATCGTGATGCGGAATATGAATTAAATAGTGAACTAGATAGTTTACTAGAATTAATGTCACAAGGATTAAAACAACGTTTAACCGCACAACCGGTACGCTTTACCTATCAAAAAGATATGCCTAAAGCATTATTTGAATTATTGATTAATAAGTTAAAATTAACAGAACAAGATGCAATGCCAGGCGGACGTTATCCTAATTTTAAAGATTTAGTTAACTTTCCTGATTTAGGGGTTAAAAATTTACTTAATAAACGTTTACCTAGCCTTGCTTATAATCGATTCAAAAAATTTAGGAATGCTTTTGCGACTATTAAGGATCGAGATGTATTGCTCTACTATCCTTATTATTCATTTGGTCATGTACTTGAGATCATGCGTCAAGCCTCTTTCGATCCAGCTGTGACCCATATTCGTATGAATATTTATCGGGTTGCGAAAGATTCCCGATTTATACACGCAGCAATTAATGCCGCCAATAATGGTAAAAAAGTTACAGTGGTGGTTGAACTACAGGCTCGCTTTGATGAAGAAGCAAATATAAAATGGGCAAAAAGATTAATTCGTAGTGGTATTAAAGTTATCTATTCACAACCAAAACTCAAGATCCATGCTAAATTGTTTTTAATTGATCGACGAGAAGAAGATAGAATTGTCCGCTATGCACATATCGGCTCAGGTAACTTTAATGAAAAAACAGCACGAGTCTACACCGATTTTTCACTATTAACTTCTGATCCAGCCATTACCGATGAAGTTATTAAAGTATTTAATTTCATTGAAAATCCATTTAAACCTGTTTCATTTAATCACTTACTGGTATCGCCACAAAATACTCGTCAACGTTTTTATGAGTTTATTGAACGTGAAATTAATAATGCCAAAGCAGGAAAACCTTCTGGTATTTATTTAAAATTGAATGCGATCACCGATAAAGAGATGATTGACCAACTTTATCGAGCTTCATGTGCCGGTGTAAATATTAGAATGATTGTTAGGGGGACTTGTGTGTTAGTTCCTCAAATCCCTAATTTAAGTGAAAACATCTATGTAACGAGTATTGTCGATCAATATTTAGAGCACGCTCGGGTATATATTTTTGAAAACGATGGTAAAAAAGACACTTATATTTCATCAGCAGACTGGATGCCTCGTAACTTAGATAATCGAATTGAAGTAGGTGTTAAAATTTTTGATCCAGTTTTAAAATCTACTATACATGATATCTTTAACTTGCAATGCAATGATAATGTCAAAGCAAGAATCATCGATAAAGATAATATGAATAATTATGTACAACGAGGCAATAAGAAAAAAATAAGAGCACAACATGCCATTTATGACTATTTAAAACACATGGAATCATCGGTATAAGGGTTTTAACGTGAATAAATTTAATGAATATGCTGTCGTCGATTTAGGCTCTAATAGTTTTCATATGATCATCGCTCGCAATATCGATGGAGCTAGACAAATCATATATAAACATAAAAAGAATATTCATCTTGCTACTGGATTAAATGAATATAATGAATTAAGTGAATCAAGTATTAATCGCGGTATTGAATGTTTAGCGTTATTTGCTGAACGATTAAATGGATTTCCAGCCGAAAATGTAAGAATTATCGCTACTTATACTTTACGAATTGCGAAAAATAGACTTAAATTTTTAAACGAAGCAGCTAAAGTATTACCATACCCTATTGAAATCATTTCTGGTCAAGAAGAAGCCAGACTTATTTATCTCGGTACAATGACAGCAGAGTCCACCAATGAAAACGATAGCAAATTCGTGGTTGATATTGGTGGTGGCTCTACTGAAATTGCCATTGGTAAAGGTAATAATCTAAAACCAATACTCGTAGCTAGCAGACCAATGGGTTGTGTCACTTACACTAAACAGTTTTTTCCGCAAAAGAAAATTGATTATCAATCATTTCAACAAGCAAAATTAGCTGCCGAGCAACAAATTGAAAATTTAATCAATCTAATAAAAAAACAAAATATTAGTGCTGCTTTCGGTACATCCGGTACCATTAAAAGCATTTATAAAATTTTACTCGATATTGGGGTTAGCGACGGAATTATTACCCCTAAACGTTTGGATGATTTAATCAGTTATGTATTAGAATTTAATTATTTTCATGAAATTGATTTTCCTTCTCTATCCGAGGAAAGAAAAAATGTTTTTGTCAGTGGATTAGCTATCTTCAGTGGCGTCTTTAATGCATTAGGTTTAGAAGAATTACAATTTAGTCCAAGTGCTTTACGTGAAGGTGTTCTTTACGAACTTATTGATGGGCCGAACTACCGAGATATCAGACAAACAACAGCTGAATCGCTATCGCAGCACTATAATATTGATGAACGCCATGCTAAACAAATTGTGAAAACGGCAAAATACCTTTTTTCTCAATGGAAAGCGCAATCTTTAATGATCATACCACCAAGTGTTGAATCCATTTTATATTGGGCAGCACAATTGCATGAGGTGGGGTTAAAAATTAACTTTTCTTCGATCCATAAACACTCTAGTTATATTCTAAAAAATAGTAATTTACCGGGGTTTAATGAAGAACAGCAATTATTATTATCAACGTTGGTTCGTTACCATCGAAAATCGATTAATATAGAAGAATTTCCTTATTTTAGCTTGTTTGAATTTAAGCATATCATTGCCATGTTACAAATTCTCAGATTATCGATACTCATAAACAATCAACGTAGTCCCGATCTAGATCTCAATGCTTTTAAGTTAATTTTGTCGCAAGAAAAATCCACTAAAATGACACTAACGATAGATAAGCTGTTTGTTGAAAATAATAGGTTGATTCTATTAGATTTGGAACAAGAGAAAAAATATTGGAAATCGGTAAATAACTGGAAATTATCGATTGATACTTTTTAAGCTTTTTAATTTATTAAGGTAAAAAACCGCCATTTGAAGTGACCCCCCAATAGTTGGACAACCAATTACTGGGGGGCTTTTTATTTGTCGATAACAGTAGAGATTATAGAGTTTTTAACCTAATCCAATAATTTTCCACCATAAAATTCCAATGGTGAAAACAATAATTAGATTAACTACACTACAAATAAAGCCTACTTTCCACCAAGTTTTTACCGGTACAAATCCTTCAGCAAATAATAATGGATTTCGAGCATTTGCAAACTGAGTAAGAGAACCAAAATAATTGGTACAAATAACTAAAGCAAAAATAGCAATTAATTGCGGTACTCCTAAGGCAATAGCAACAGATAAAAATACTGGGAATAAAGCCGCAATATGTGCATTACCACTGGCAAAGAAATAGTGTAAATAAACATAAGCTACACATAGAATAATAATAACAAAAATCCAACTACTATCACCTAAATGGCCTTTTACTGCTGCACCAATGGTATCGCCTAACCATTTAGTTACACCAAGTTTATTAACTTGACCAGCCATCATTAATAAAGCAGCAAACCAGATTAATGTATCCCATGCCGCTTTTTCACCTTTGATATCATCCCAACTTAATACACCAGTTAAAATTAAAATAGTTAAACCAATAAATGCGGTTGTAGTTGAATCGATACCAATATTTTTACCAAAAATCCAAAGCGCTAATAATAAAACGACTGTAGAACCCATAATGATTTCTTTTAAGGTAATTGAACCCATTTTCTTAAGTTCTTCAGCAGCTAATTTTGGTGCTTCAGGTGTTTTTTTCAATTCTGGATTAGTTAAAAAATAAATAACTAAAGGAATAACAACAAATGACACTAAACAAGGAACAATTGCAGCAATAAACCATTGTCCCCAACCCAAAGTGATACCAAGTGATGAAGTCACTAATTTTGCCGCTAATAAATTACCAGTAAAAGCTGTTAAAAACATTGCCGAAGTAATGTCGTTAACATGACTTATGGTTAGCATTAAAAAAGTACCAATACGATTTCTTGATTCATCTTTAGGATTTGAATTAAAGTTGATAGCCAATGCTTCAGCTATTGGATAGATTACCCCACCAGCTCGAGCCGTAGTACTTGGAATTGCCGGCGCTAAAGCAACATCGGTGACTGATAGTCCATAAGCTAAACCTAAGGTATTTTTACCTAAAATTTTAACTAAAAAATAAGCAATACGTTTACTTAAACCAGTTTTAATAAACCCTCTAGCAATCATAAACGCGATAACAATCAACCAAATTAAACTACTGTTTAATTCACTTAATGATATTTTGACTGATTCGGCAGCGGTTGTCGCTCCTGATGGTCTAAGAACAGCAAATACCGTAATAGCTAATAATCCAATTGCGCCTATAGGCATGATTTCTGCAACAATACAGGCGATAGTTGCCACAAATATAATACTTGTTCGCCACCCTTCTACACTAATACCTTCTGGTGGAGATATAAAAAGCCATAATATTGCCGATATTCCTGCAATAATAATAAGAGGAAGCCATTTAACTGGCGGTTTTTTTACTGTACTCATAATATTTCCTTTTAAATTAAATATCAATTTAATCAAATTGATAATGAAATGATATAATTGGTAAAATCTTTATTTTATTCGCAATATCTAGCTTATTTGATATTCTTGGTCGAGCAGTTGAAAAGCAAAATTATCAGGATTGACTATCTTTATTGTTTTATCCTTCAATAAAAATATAGCAGATAAATTTTGCTGACTTTTCAATAATTGTTTAGTCTTTTCAGTACCAAATCCATATAAGATTGTTGAATAAATATCTCCCTCAAGGGATGTATCCGAAATAATGGTTATACTTTCTAATTCATTATCTAAAGGATAACCCGTTTTAGAATCCAAAATATGATGATAAACATGTTGGTTTTCAATAAAGTAACGTTCGTAAATTCCTGATGTAACTACGGATTTATTTTTTACTTTAATAAGACCGACTAACTCATTTTCGATTGAGGAAAAGGGTTTTTTTAACCCAATATGCCAATAACCTTCAGCATCAATGGGTGAATCGCCAGTAGTTAGCACATTACCACCTAAGTTTATTATGGCCTGATAAACATTGTGTTGTTGCAAAACAAGTTTAATCACATCGGCAATATAACCTTTGGCTATTGCCCCCAAATCAATCTCCATGCCAGCCTTTTTTAAAAATACCGAACAAGATTTAGGATCTAATTTAATATCATTAGGATCGATCAAAGATCTCTTTTCAACAATTTGCTCAGGATTGGGGACCTGATGCCCAGAAAAACCGATCTTCCAAAGTTTAACTAATGGGCCAATAGCAACATTAAAGCAACTATTTGGCATTAAACTGACTTTCCAAGCTTGCTCAATAAGCGAATAAACGGCATGACTAACTCTAACCGGATGTTTTCCTGCCGCATTATTGATTGACATAACTTCCGATACCGGTCTATTAACCGTTAATTTATTTTCAAGCTGATTAATGGTATTAAAAACATGTTGTACAACGGTTTCATTAGGCTCAAAAAGCATTAATGATACCGTTGTTCCCATCATAGCTTGAGTATATTCATAGCGTGAATGATGCATTCAAAAATTGCTATTCAGTTATTGATGAATATAATCTGTCGCTTGTTTTCCTGCTTGCATACCAAAAATGATAATATCGGCTACGGCATTACCTCCGATACGATTGGCGCCATGTACACCACCAACAACTTCACCAGCAGCAAATACCCCACTGATGACATTTTTCTCGGTATCAAGAACCTGAGTTTCAGTATTAATTGTTACCCCACCCATAGTATGATGAATACCTGGAGCAATTTTGATCGCATAAAAAGGAGCTTTATCAATTGGATGGCGTAAACCAGTAGTTCGACCAAAATCTTCATCTTGTTTGTTATTAACAAAATGATTATATCGTTCAATGGTTTTATGTAAGGTATTCGCATCAATTGACAATTTTTGCGCTAACTCATCAATTGAATTAGCTTGCACAGTTAGATCTTGCGATACATATTCCTCAACAGACTTATTTTCATCACGAATTTGTTGATCAAATAAAATATACGAATAATGTTCAGGTAACTTAATTATTTCGGCAGATACTTTGTCACGTGTATTTAATTCATTAACAAAACGTTCACCTTTTTGTGATACTAAAATAGCACCACCGCCACGAATTGATTCAGAAATTAAGTAAGATGTAGTCTGCTCAACAGTTGGATGAATTTGAATTTCTTTCATATCCACTGTTCCGGCACCTAATTTTTCTAAAATCATAATACCAGAGCCAGTTGCACCTTTGTGATTGGTGGTGACAAATCCTTTAAGATCTGGACGATATTTTTCAACCATTTTATGATTAGCACTAAAACCGCCGGTAGCAATTATAACTGCTTTAGCTTTTATGGTTTGTATTGAACCGTCTTCTTCAGTCACCTTAACACCAACAACTTTATTATTTTCAGTAATAATTTCAGTAACATTACAATCAAGCATTACTTCAATACCACGTCGGTTAATGTTTTTAACTAAACCACTAATCAAAAAACCGCCGACTGCAGCACCACTCGCTGGACGATGAGTCCGATCAATACTCATACCACCAGTAGTTGTAATACCGCTGAGTTCAATGCCATTATTATCTAACCAATCAATAGCATCAGGGGCATTCTCAACAAAATAGCGTAATAGTTCTGGATTATTTTTGTTTTTGCCACCAATCATGGTTTCTTGATAGAACAGATCTTTACTATCAACAATACCTTTAAGTTTTTGGAATTTGGTTTCCGCAGCATTCATACCTGCAGAAGCTTTATTGGTATTACCGCCAATAACCGACATTTTTTCAATCACAACAACACTAGCACCTAGGTCATGGGCTTGAATTGCTGCAGCAAGACCGGCACCACCACTACCGACAACAACAACATCATAGGCTTTAGCATTTGGATCGCCACCTTCGGCAATAATCGCTTCTTTGTTTGATTGAGCCATTGCCTTAGTAACTGCTTTTTTGAAGGCTTCACTTTGTGATGTAGCTCCAGAAATTGCATCTACATGAGGGCTATTTGATTCAATAATGCGATGCTTAATTTCTGAAAAATTATTTAATACCTCATTATCAAAATTATTGGCATTAACTAATTGCATATCTTTGATGAAATCTTTACCAAGCTCAACATTAATCACAAATTCATAAGACTCATCATTGACTTTTTCTTGATAATTTCCTGGTTTAAACTTTTTAACATTCAAGTTCACATCACGAATTAAACTTTCGACAAGTGAAAAATGCCACAAAGGTTCTGGAATATTAAGTTCTTCTCGTTTGTCACTATTAATGAATAACTCTAATTTTTCACCTTTCATGATGCGATCAGTCCAATCTGGATAAGCAATACACGCTCGGCCAACTGCGACAAAGTCAAATCCATTATCTAATGCGGCTCTAACATCACTTTCATTAACAACGTTGCCCACCCCAACAACCGGGATTTTAGCTAAAGTTTCTGAACGCATTGCTATATATTTATTAATTAATGGTGTTGGATCTTGAGTATCAACTATCGAAGGCCTTAAAATTGCCCCCATGGAAAAGTGAATATAATCTAAGCCTTTCTCCGCAAGCTTTTCAAGTAAATACATTGAATCATCAAAACGAATTCCTGGCTCTTCAACTTCTTCTGGTGAGAAACGGTAACCAACAATAAAGTCTGAATTTGCATACTGTTTGACCATATTATAGGTAATATCTAAAACCGCTAATGGGAATCGAGCTCGATTATCACGACTACCTCCCCATTTATCATTTCGTTGATTTGAATTTGGTGAATAAAATTGTTGAATCAAATAAGTATTAGCACCATGAATTTCCACGCCATCAAAACCAGCTTGAATAGCTCGACGTACTGCTTGACCAAACTTATCAACCATTTGATCAACTTCATCGGCAGTTAATTCTATCGGTGTAGCTGCTCCCAGTCTTGGTGCCGCAATAGCACTTGGACCAACTGGAGTTTGACCACCAATGAGTTTCGGTTCAACCATTCTACCGCCATGATAAACTTGAATAATCGCTTTTGAACCTTTTTCTTTAATAGCTTGAGCTATTTTTGCCAGACCTTCAATTTTATCATCGCTATCAAGACCGATTGCACCAGGGAAAGCTAATCCTTTATTATCGACAAAACCACATTCAACAATAATTGAGCCTATTTCTCCAGCTCTTGCTCGATAATATTCAATTAAATCACTTGTAACCGAGCCTTCATAAAACCCTGAGCAAGTGGTCATAGGTGCCATCATAATGCGATTTTTTAATGCCACTCCATTGGGTAAGGTTACTGATTTGAAAATATCTTTTTTCATTTATTTATACCTAATATTTAATATTAAAATTAAAATTTTGGCGTGCATAATACCATCTCAAATTTCTCTTCTCCACTTACATAAGTTTCATTAGTCAAAAAATATCATTTTTTCGACAGGAAAATATCAAATGTTTTTAGTGGTTTAATTACAAAAATTACAAAATCAAATCAAATGACTACTCATTTCTTATCGAATTTGTTGGCTTATATAACTATTTTAGGTCAGACAGTCTAAAAAAAAACACTATAACTATTTCATTTACTTATATATTTTTATTAATATAGCACTTGAACTTTATTTATATTCAGCTAAAATGCTTAGCAATTTTAGAAAAGAGAATTTGATTATGATTGTGGTTCAAACACACAGACCAATAACAAAAACAAAATTGAATTGTCTTTTTCTTTTAAATATTGATCCTCCTTTATGGAGGATTTTTTATGTCTACAACTTTAACTTTTCAAGTTTATACCAAATTTTAAATCAAAACCACATTAAGAATAGCCATAAACAGGAGATAGCATGAAACCTTTGATCCCTTTTTATAATCCAAGTATAAGTTATGAAGATAACTATACTCAAGGCCCTTTTGGACTTTTTGCTGAATTAGATAAGGCTGAACAGGTCGCAACTAAACCAACAAAATTTTTAAATGTCGATGTTAACCTACCATTTGGTCAGCCAGCAGGTCCGTTACTAAATGCTAATTATATTAAAGCTGCTTTTGCTTATGGATTTGACTTATGTGTTTATAAAACGGTTAGAACCAAGTTTCACAAATGTCATCCATTACCGAATGTTTTATCTGTTCATCCTAATGGCAAGTTATCACCTAACTTAGACACAGTATTGGCTGATACAAATTATAATCAACCTTTATCAATTACCAACTCCTTCGGTGTACCATCTTTTGCACCTGATATTTGGCAACCGGATATGGCTGATGCGGTAAATGCAGCTGGCGCTGGACAATGTGTTATTGGTAGTTTCCAAGGAACTCAAGGTAATGGTGAGATAGAAAAAGATTATGCTTTAGCTGCTAAGTTAGTAAGAGAAACTAATGCACCAATATTAGAAGCTAATTTGAGTTGTCCAAATGAAGGTGCAAGTAAACTACTTTGTTTTGATGTCGATAAAGTAGAACGAATTGTGAATGAAATTAAGAATGCGGTACCAGATCGCCCTCTTATTTTAAAATTAGCTTACTTCCCAGATGATGAACGCATCATATCTCTATTAACTCGAGTCGGAAAAATCATTGACGGATTAAGTACTATTAATACCCTTTCAGCCAAACCGGTAGATGCAAGTGGACATCCGGCATTAGGCGAAAACCGTAAGGAAGGTGGTATATGTGGTGATGCAATCCGTTGGGCTGGTTTAGATATGGTTAGTCGACTTAATAAATATCGTAAACAAATGGATTTAAAATTTGCCATTATTGGTGTTGGTGGTGTTAGTAATAGTGAACATTATCATCAATTTATTCAAAATGGCGCTGATGCGGTAATGAGTGCTACAGGAGCAATGTGGAACCCATTATTAGCTATTGAGATTAAAAAAAGTCTTAAATAGTTATCAATTAACTCGCTTTATTACTAATTAATTGTTACAGGGTAACTTATTTGCCCTGTAATTTTATTCTTACCAAAAACTATATCATCACTTCTTGAGAAAATAATAACCGCCAAAAATAACATGTGCAAAGAAGACTATTGCTAAAATAATCCTAACATGCAAAGAATCAAATAAAATAAATGGAATTAATAAAATGATAAATACCATAGTTAACATTTTTACTAATCCTGTTTTTGAAATCTTTTTCTCGATAATCATTTTTTGTACATAAGTTTGATAATAACGAGTTTGAGTAAAATAGTTATACAGGCGATCAGAACTATTTAACCATAGATATGCAGTAAGCAGATAAAAAGGCACTGTCGGCAAAAGAGGAACAAAAATGCCCACAGTTCCTAATACAAAGGAAAGCCCGCCTAGAAGAATAAATAGCGATTTTTTTAACATATTTAAATCAATTAAAATAAATTTAACTCGTATAAATAATTGTTGAAGATAACATAAATAGAGAAAGTTACAACTTTAGGTTCTCGTCGTGATATCACTTATATTTAAAATCAAAATTGGAACGAAAAAAGGATACAAAAATTAATTTATTGCTATGAAATTTATTTTGTATTTTTTAACAATAAATAGTATTGAATTATAGTTAAGATTGATTAAGAAATATTATAAGTTTTATATAGATGATTTTATGTGAGTGATTTTTAATTAAACTTAAATTAAGTATAACTTTTAAGAATTGGCGGAACGGACGGGGCTCGAACCCGCGACCCCCTGCGTGACAGGCAGGTATTCTAACCAACTGAACTACCGCTCCGCTTTTTAGATTCTTTAATGCAGAACATTAAAGTAGGCGTGATATTAAAGATTATTATTATTTTCGTCAATATAAATTTCAAAAATTATGTTCAATTGAATAGAAAACAATCATTAATGCTCTTTCCAAAGCGCCCCACCACTTTTTTTATCAATTTTTTCTAAAATTGAATCATGCGCAGATAGTTCCGCTTCATTAGCTTTAATTACTGTAAGTGGTATCCCATTACGTTCAATTTTTTTTACAGCATTATTCGTCATTGATGAAGATAAATTATCGTCCGAACTAAATGCCAAAGTAGTTTGTCCCCCGGTCATTGCTAAATAAACTTCAGCAAGTATTTCAGCATCCAGTAAGGCTCCATGTAAAGTACGATGAGAATTATCAATTTGATAACGTTCGCACAATGCATCTAAATTATTACGTTTACCCGGGAAAAGACGGCGAGCCATTGCTAATGTATCTGTAACAATACAGTGATCGGCGGTTTTATAGTCTAACCCACAAAGGCGAAATTCATAGTCCATAAAGCCAACATCAAACGAGGCGTTATGAATAACTAATTCAGCACCATCTATAAATTTAATAAAATCATGTGCAATATTTTTAAAAATCGGTTTGTCTTTAACAAATTCATCACTGATACCATGAACTTTAAAGGCTTCTTCATCAATTAAACGTTCTGGATTGATGTAAACATGAAAATGATTGCCAGTTAATCGTCGATTTAATACCTCAACTGCACCAATCTCAATAATCTTATGACCTTCATAATGATTATTACCGTCTTGATTCATACCTGTAGTTTCTGTATCTAATACAATTTGGCGGGTTGAATGTGTTATCACAATATACTCTTCTTTATCTATAATTGGGAATTTAACAAATTAATGGTATAGTCTAACACCAAAACGTACTGATGTTGATACCTCCACTGTTTTAATCAATGATTGATACAACATTAATATTGGCTTATTAATATTTATATTAAGCTAAAATTTCTTGAAAAATAATCACGTAATAAGTTTATAACTATGTCAAATATACAAAAAAATATTGAAATATTCACTGATGGATCTTGTTTGGGTAACCCTGGACCTGGTGGTTATGCAGCTATTTTAAAATACAAAGAAAATGAAAAAGTATTAGCTCAAGGTTATTTTAACACCACTAATAATCGCATGGAATTGCTTGCTGCCATTGTGGCATTGGAATTACTGAAAGAACCCTGTCAAATTAAGCTTTATTCTGACAGCCAATATTTGCGTAATGGCATTTCGAATTGGATTTATGGTTGGAAAAAAAACGGCTGGAAAACCGCAAAAAAACAACCAGTGAAAAATGTTGATTTATGGCAACGTTTAGATGTATTAGCTAAGTTACATACCATTGAATGGATATGGGTAAAAGGTCATGCGGGCCATATTGAGAACGAACGCTGTGATGAAATTGCCAAAACGCAAGCTGAATCGCCCACCTTACATGATACTATTTTTGAAGCATCATTAACCGATTAATCAGATAAAATAGAAGGTATAATTTCCATGTATCAGTTACATGTTATTCCTGCTCTAAAAGATAATTATATTTGGTTACTTGAAAATGCTAATAAACAGGTGGTTATTATAGATCCAGGTGAGGCTGCTCCAGTGCTAAGTTATATGAAAAAATATCACTTATCACCCCTTGCAATTTTACTCACTCATCACCATATCGATCACACTGGTGGGGTAACTGAGCTAAAAGCAGCTTATCCCGATATTGAAGCTTATGGGCCAAGTGAAATTAATTTGCAGATTAATCATCTCGAAAACATCAATGAATTAGTGATTGGTGATTTTCGATATGAGGTTATTTCAGTACCGGGACATACATTAGGACATTTAGCTTATTATTGTCAGCCATATTTATTTTCTGGAGATACATTGTTTTCCGCTGGTTGTGGTAGAATTTTTGAAGGTGATTATAAGCAAACGCTAAGTTCGCTGAATAAATTAAAGCTGTTACCTGATGATACCCTTATTTGTGCAGGACACGAATATACCTTAACTAATTTAGATTTTGCTCAAATGCTAGTTCCTGAGGATCAAGTTATCCATGAGTATTATGATTTTATTTGCAAAAAGAAAATTACTTTGCCTTCCATTTTAACCAAAGAAAAACAGATCAATTTATTTTTACGTTGTGAGGAAAAAAATTTACAAAATAAATTTAATTGTAACAATGAGTTAGATATGTTTACTTTTTTTAGGAGCCAAAAGGACATTTTTTAGGTATAATACTCAGCTTAAATTAATGTCCTAACTTATAATCTAATGAAAAAATTATTAATATTTACAGTGTTATGTGCTTTTTTAGTCGGGTGTCAAAATCATGGTTCACGATACAACGCTGGCTCAAAAAAATATAATGCTAAATCAATAGTTAATTCTAGCGTTAAAAGTGGTGGTGTTAATTACGCTTCAGTCACGCAAAATCCTTGGCATTATATGTTAAAGCAAATAAACGTTAACGTTCCAAATAATAGCCGTGTTGTTGCCGAACGCGAACGTTTATTACGTAATCCAAAAGGATTTGAAAATATTGCGTTACGATCTGAACCTTATGTGTATTACATCATTAATCAGTTACGAAAAAACAAATTACCGGTTGAATTAGCTTTAATACCGTTAATAGAAAGTGCTTACGACCCTTTAGCCACCTCTCCTGCCCAAGCCGCTGGTTTATGGCAATTTGTACCTGTTACCGCTAAAGAATATGGATTAAAACGTAGCAATAGTTTTGATGGCCGACGAGATCTAATCGCATCAACAGGTTCAGCAATCTCTTTGTTACAAAATCTTAATAATCGATTTAATGGTGATTGGTTATTAACATTAGCTGCCTATAATGCTGGTGAAGGTCGAATTCAAAGAGCTATTGATAAAAATAAAGCTAAAGGTTTATCAACAGATTATTGGTCGTTAGATTTACCGACAGAAACAATGCATTATGTGCCAAAAATATTAGCTATTATCGATATTGTTAAAAATAATAAACGTTATGGTATTAAATTACCTGACTGTAATTATGAAAACTCATTAGTTAGAATCGATATGTCTAAAAATGTATCATTGGCTAAAATAGCGCAATATTCAGAATTATCACTTAGCGATTTAATGACATACAATGCAGGTTATGTACAACAAACAGTAAATGGCCCTTTCCATCTACTGGTACCTTATTCTCATGCAGATAAATTATTTAAAAAGTTAAAAAGTGAAAATTTAGTTGCTAATCAAGTAACTGAACTTTTAGAAGATGTTCCACATAACAATATGCCGTTTGAAATAAAATCTACCACTATTCAATATACCAATACTACAGTAAAAGATACTAAATCAATGTTAAATAGTGGCAAAAAACAGATTACTTATCAAGTTAAAGCGGGTGATAACCTTTATACTATAGCGCAAAATTACCGAGTTAAGATCACCGATCTTTTACAATGGAATAAATTAAAAAATATGCGTGTTAAAGAAGGTGATATATTAACAATTAATTTGGTCAATTCTAATCCAATTTAAATTTAACAAATAATGGATTATGATCTGATGCGGCTGTATTAACTATATTAGCCGCATCAAGCTTCAACCCTCGATAAAAAATAAAATCAAGCGGCCTACCTAAAAACGTTTTTCTTATATCAATCGAGAAATTAACTGGTTTAAGATTTATTGAACGTATCAAATGATAAAGTAGGCTCAACCGTTGCCGACTCCAAGCATTAAAATCTCCCGCTAAAATTACTGGTCCATGATGTTGCTTAATATAATTTAATAACATATAGATTTGTTGGCGGTAAACTTTGACCCCTAGACTAAAATTAATGGCATGAATATTAGCAACTAATAGTTGTAGCGTTGAATTTTTAATTGGATAAAGAGTGATTAATGCTGATTTTGGAACACGGATGAATGGTTCTCTTTCTCTAAAGGAGAAAATTTGCGTTGGTTTTATGTCTGTTATTGTCATAACTCCAGCATAAATATCATTTAAACTATAGGCTGGAACATGATCGGCAATTTTGTTATGCCGAGCAATAAAATTTAATAATTGGGACGTGGTTTGAGCTTCTTGTAATAATATCAACTTAGTTTGATCTGCATATTGCTCAAGGATATTAATACAATCTGCCCTTTTCTGTTTAAAAATATTCCAAACCAAAACCGAAAAAGACTGTTGGTCGATTAACGGTTTGTCATGCATAATTTTATGGTTTGGTAATATTAATTCAACATCACTTTTTCCTTGATATCGTAATGTATAATCGCGATGTTTAAACATTTTAGCTGTTCATTTTTTCTTTTAGATATTCATCAAATGACATAGTGTCATTTTGTTCTATTTTCTTTTGTTTTTCAATTGATAACATTCTTTGTTGATTAAAATCATCTTCAGTTAGAACTGATAAAGGTTCTGAACTTAGTTGTTTTTTATATTGAGTAGCTAAAGCTAAACCAAATTTGGCTGTGCCCAAATCACTAATCGCGGCTAACGTTCTCGCTGATAGTGTCAATTCCGGTTGATCAAACATCAGATCAAGCCGTTCACAAACTTTTCGATATTGTTGTTTGTCGTCTTGATGATCAAGTACATCGGCGACTCGAAGTAAATCTTTGAAAAGTTCATGCCCTACTTTAGCTAACGGTTGTCGATAGCTATCACAGCCTAATCCAATTTCTAATCCTGGTTTACGGCCTTCAATAATCACTCTATTCCAATTTAATTTTGCACATTCTAGCTCTGCACTACTCATTTCAGGAGCAGGAGCTAAAGCACACCAGATTAAAAATAGGTCAATAAATCGAATTTGTTCCTCGGTAATACCAATTGGTGAAAATGGATTAACATCAAGTGCTCGAACTTCTATATATTCTATGCCACCACGTAGTAAAGCATCGGATGGCGATTCCCCTGATCTTGGAACTCGTTTTGGCCGAATTGGTGCGTAAAATTCATTTTCAATTTGTAATACATTATCATTCAACTGTCGATAATGGCCATCAACCTTAATGCCTAATTTGCCAAATTCGGCTGATTTTGTCTTGGTAGCCCGTTTTAAACTCTCAACATAGGTATCTAGATGATTAAAGGTGATCCCTAATTGTTTCTGGGCATTATTGGTATAACCAATATCACTCATTCTTAGTGAGGTAGCATAAGGTAAATAACAGTTACCATTAGTTTGTTCGATGAACGCTTTTGCTTTTTCTGGATCTTGAATAAATGACGAGCACATTGATGGCGATGCACCGAATAGATAAGGGATAACCCAACCAAAACGGTAGTAATTACGAATTAGAGTAAAATACCCTTCCGAAATAACTGCCTTACCTTCTTCACTGTTTTTAACACCATCTCTCGCTTGCCAAAATGCCATAGGTAATGAAAAGTTATAGTGAACACCTGAAATAGTTTGCATCATAGCACCATAACGATTTTTTAAACCTTCACGGTAGACTGTTTTAAGACGACCTTCATTAGATTTACCGTATTGAGCTAAGATAATGTCATCTTCTTTCGCAACGAAACAAGGCATGCTCAGTGGCCACATTAACTCATCGCCAATATTTACACTGGCATAGCGGTGTAAATCTCGTAAAAAAGTTAACATATAATCGATATTGGTATTTACAGGGGTAATAAACTCTAATAAAGATTCAGCAAAGTCAGTCGTGATCCATGGATGAGTTAATGCAGCACCAATTTTTTCAGGAAACGGCGTTTTTGACAACGAACCATCAGGCAAAATCCGTAATGTCTCACGTTCAAGGCCTCTCTGAATGCCTTGTAAAATAGTATAATGTTTTTCTAACCAACTGAGAGCTTTCGAAACATCAGGAACCATAATATTAACTATCCTAAATTCAGTTTATGTTGGCTTAATTTTAACATAGTTTACTGGTTAAGATAGGCAGTTTTCTTGATTGAGTGAAGCTATTTTAAGGATATGAATCCTCAATCGAAAATAAAAAAACTATTATTTAAAACATTTAAGCAAAGAGTGGAGTGATGAAAAAAGCCATTACTTAGTTAATAAGTAATGGCAATATTATAAATAATGCTTAGATAATGATATTAATTACTAGATTGTTGTTTTTGCTTAGCGACATAATCTTCATCTACTGGTATTACCGTTTTATTTTGTGGATCGATAATATAGGTTTTACCAAAACCAATTACTAATCTTCCCTCTTTCGGGGTTAATTTAAATAAATTAAAATCATTCATTTCTGCTAACATATAAACCATTTTGCTCACTTTTTTAGCTAGCAGATCGACAACAGAATCAAACTGCTCAGTTCCTCTTTCGACAATGGTTGCCGAAGCATGGAAAGACAATCTTCTACGAGCATAAATATTCTTAGTATTAGATTCATCATCAATAATTAAAAAAGATATATTTGAATTAGCTTTGATATTTTTACTATGTGGAGCTAAGTTTGAAATTAAAATGTAATAGTCATTACCGTCAAAAAAATATGGTGAATAGCTAGTATCAACCGCTCCTGTTTCGGTGATTGTTGAAAGTATGATAGTTTGCATTGTTTCGTGTAAATCATCTATTGTTTTTTGTACAATATCATTTTTGGACTCAGCCATAAATTACTCCTTGATTTGTTTTAATATTTAGTTAAATAATCTGTTTTCAAAAATCATGATAAATTTAATTGATAACACTTATTAAAGTAGTTTGATATATCACTATGAGAAATAATAATGAAACTACTTGTTGGTAAGTTAGTCTGTAACAATTTTAGCAATTGTTTTTCAGCTACTTTATCTAATGCATTGGTGGTTTCATCCATAAAAATCCAATCCGGTTTATGCATTAAAATTCTCGCAACTACTAAACGTTGTTTTTCTCCACCAGAAAGTGTATTTAAATTATCATTAAGTAAATATTTATCGATATCTTCAGAAGAAAAACCCACATCAAACAGTAATTGTTTAATAACAGTAAGATCTTTCTCAAACAATGGTTCTGGATAGCTTACTGCATGAGCCAATCCTCCCATAGGAAAGTAAGCATTTTGTGATAAAAAGAGTTTCTTTAATTTAGGAACCTTGACCACTCCATCATAATATGGATAAAGACCAGAGATTATTTTAAAAAGTGTTGATTTACCTATACCTGATGCGCCAGATAAAACAACTGATTCCCCTTTGTTAATATGGAGATCGGGTAATTTTAGTAAAATCTTTCCATCAGGTTTCTTTATAATTAAATTTTCCAACGATAAACGTTCATTTCCATTTTCAGCTTGATTAAGTTGTTTAAACTGATAAGAGACTTGTTCAGACTGTTGAATAAATTGGCCCAAACGATAACTACATGCTATCAGTTCGGCCAGTTTGTTATAATTGAAAATAAACCAAGATAAATTAGTTACTACATTACTAAATGATTTACTAATTTGCATCAATGATCCTAAACTAACTTTACCGATTAAATAGATTGGTAGAGAAAAAAAGGTCGGAATACTTAATACGGTTAAATAGTAAGGCCGAGTAAAACAACCTAAAATAAATTGCCGTTTAATTAGCTTATACCAATTTTTTACAATACTATTAAAATGTTGATCAAATTGTTGTTGTTCAACCTTTTCTCCCTCTAATAATGCAACAGACTCTTTCGCTTCTCTAAATCGAGTTAAAACAAAACGGTAATTTGCTTCTAAATGTTGTTGCTGAATTAGTAAATTTTTTAATGGGCTTCCCAACTTATGGGCAATATATGAGGTCAAAATGACATAGATAGGGGCTAACCAAATTAAATAATGTGAAATGCTAATATCAATATTGAATAGACTAAATTCTAAAACAAAATTATTGGTTATTTGCCATAAAAGCATAAAATAGGAAAAAAGACCGATACATTGTGTAATAAATGAAAATCCTTCGTTAGTTAATCTCTCGATAAATAAATGGCAATCTTCAGAAATACGCTGATCTGGATTGTCTATGTTTGCTTGATTATTATTTATAAACCAATAGGCTTTATGATTCAGCCAATGACTTATTATCGTGTCATTTAAAACTTTACGCCAAGTTATGACTAATGTTTTTCTTAAATACTCGATGATCAAATAGGTAATGGCACCAAAAAAAGTTAACATGATAAAAACTAATAATTGCGTTATTACCGCTTGCATATCGTACTTTTCTAATGCGTTATAAAAGTTTTTATTCCAATTAATCATTTCAAGACTGATTCTGATTAGAATGATATTTAAACTTATAATAATAAAAGCATAACCAAAACCTAACTTTCCTTGCTTGGATTTGAAACAGAGTTTCATAAGCAAGATGATATTTTTCAATGTTTGCAAAACTTATATTCTCGAAACTAAATATTTTTTCTATTTACTACTATCAATATCGTTATTGAAATTTTGATAGTAGTAATCATCCTTAATTATTAGAAATTTATAACCGCACTTATGGCAAATGTTCTTCCTGGCGCTGTTTGTAACTCGATAGGATTCGTCACTTTGACATTAGTTTGCGGATTTTTATAATAACTACTAAACATAGGCCATTTAAAATAACGACGATCGAAGATATTTAATACTGAGCCCCTAATAGTAATATTCTTGCTTGGATGCCAATTTAAATAAGCATCATAAATGGCATAACCACTTGGTTTAAATACTTCATCTGAAGACGAGCTATCTTTCGATACATGTGAAACCGCTTTAGAAAAAGTAGCTAATACTTCGGTATCAAAATTGAAATCAGGAAGATGCCATTTTAGACCGAGGTTACCTTGTAATGGCATAGCATCATTAAAGTAAGATTTTTTCTCTCCAGGTGATTCTTGTTTTTTACCATATTGATACGAAGTCGATGCATTTAATGTCCAATTTGGATAAAATTGCCATTCAGCCGATGATTCAATGCCCCAAAGATTAACTTTGGATAAATTTTTATAGGTATAATCTTTTGGTCCAACACGAATAAAATTCTTTATATAATCACTATAATCAGCTTTAAAAAAGCCTACACTAAACCAGCCTTTAGAAAAATCGCCTCTTAACCCTGTTTCATATGATTTTACTTTTTCTGGCTTCAATTTAGGATTAGGGATTAGATTCATACTAAATGATGGCAAAGAAGTATATAACTGTTGAGCTGTTGGCATTTTAAAACCTTCAGCATAACGAGCATAAACTGAGTATTGATCGGTAATATTAAATAAAGCACCTAATTGGGGAATAAAACGATGTGATGTAACCTCACGAGGTTCTTTTCCTTCGATGACCGCATAATGGCTATCTGCATTTGGTTTGATTTTATAAGTTGCATAGCGTACACCAGGTTTAATTTTAAAACGTTCACTAATTAAATGAAATTCATCTTGCAAATAAATATCAGCTCGTTGCGTTTTAGAATTAGCAAAATTGAACCCTCCACCAATGGTTTTTTTACCATTTTTTGTACTTGCATTACGATAGTAACTACGGGTAATATCGCCCTGAAAACCATAAACTAAATCATGACTACTGTTTAAAAAGTCAAAGTTTGAGTTTAATTGTAAATCCAATTGCCAGAATTTTTCTTTATAATCATTAGTTGTATAGGTATAAATCGGCTTTTTTCTTTTATCTTTTTGTTGGCGATGTGATTTTAAATAACGTTCTTGAGGAGAATAAGAGATCATGGTTTTAATTTGATCGACAAACCCAACTGACGGCATCCAACTATCATCGATGGCAAACCTTTTACGAGTTTGTATTTGTGTTCTTCGATAATCACCATTGAAAGTCCCATTAGATTGTAAACCGTAATCATATAATTGTTTTACAAACGAGTTAGAACGGAAATTTTCAAATGTTAATTTTGTTTCCCGATTATCATTATGATAAACCAATTTAGTTAGCATATTTTCTGCTTTCGCATCTAAAGGATTTAGTTTATTACATCGAATGGCATCTGCTCCTCGCGGACATCCCCAAATACCCCCATTCGCTTTAGCTTTGCTTAACCTTGCCTCTTGATAATCTCGACGACTAAAACTTAATAAACCTTCTAAATTAGGCATTAGTTCAACAGCTAACATACCGGTTTTGGTGTTTTGTTTATTCAAACTATCATAACCACCATTAACTCTAACTGCATAAGACTTACCTTTAAGTAAATCACTAGGATCTAATGTTTTAAATGCCACAACACCACCAACCGCATCTGCACCCCACAAAACTGATCCAGGTCCACGTATAACTTCCACGGCTTTGATATTTGATAAATCAATAAAATTTCTGTTTCCGTCTTGTATACTTTCAATAACCCTTGAGCCATCTACTTGCAACTGAACACGGTTACCTGACATACCACGTATTCTAATTCCACCAAGGTTACCAAAAGGATCGGTACCAGAAGTTTGTCTATTTACTGATATCCCTGGCATATATCTAACTAAATCTTCCATCGTTGACATTTGATGGTCATCTATATTTTTCTTAGTCACCACATCAACCGTTTCAGGGATAGCCAATTTAGCTTTCTTTTGTCTACTCGCCGTAACCGTAATTGTTTCTATATCATCACCATCAGCAAATACAGGGAAAGGTATTGAAGCCACTATCATCATTAGCAATATTTTATTTATTTTCATTTTTCACCACAAAATTAGATTAATGAACTGCCTTAACCAATGCGCCAATATTTGATAATTATCATTTTTTGATCATTAATCTAGCAAAAATAATAAACATGATCAATAGTAATGATAATTATTAACATTTGCTAATGATTATCATTTAATATTGTCGTAATAATTATAAAATTAAATAAAATCTGGATAAGAAATTTTTATAAGATAAAAATAAAAGGTGAGAACAAAAAACTCATAAAATTGGTTAGGCTAGATTTATAAATATTCATAATAAAAACTAGCCTATATTGGTGTAGTGATTTATCTGATTTTTTCTAATAAAACTAATACTTCCATATGAGATGTATGAGGGAACATATCAAATAATTGCACTTTGGTCATTTGGTAATTAGTCAACAATTGTAGATCTTGTGCTAATGATGACAAATTACAACTTGAATATAAAATATAATTAGGTTGTATATTTTCCAGATATTCGACCAGTACTCTACCTGCCCCTCGCCTTGGTGGATTAAGTAAGACTAAATCAGGTGTCTGGTTTTGATGTGTTGCATATTTAGTAGCATCTAATGATTCAAAATTAAGTTTGTCATAACCTAGCTGTTTAGCAGATTTTGATGCGCATTCAATAGCATCAGAACTAATTTCAATTCCTGTTAATTGAATATTATCGTTATTGGCATGACGAACACAATGCAAACCAAATCCTCCCACCCCACAAAAGAGATCCCATATAGAATTTATATCTAAATTCGCCAGCCAATCACTAGCCGTTTTATATAGTTTTTCAGCAATATAGCTATTTGTTTGAAAGAAGCTTTTTGATTTTATATAAAGTGGTATGTGATTTAACCTAAATTCTAGAAAAGGATTATCCGTTAAAATCAACTCTTCATCACCCTCTAATATAGCGGCATGATTAGGTTGAATATTAATCGATACGACTTGTAGATTATTTATCTTATCGATTAAATTGTGCAAACTATTGCTTATCTTCTCGAAAAATTTATGTGATTTTAATACAAACCGTAGCATAAAGTGACTTTTATCATCAATAACACTTTCGGTAATAATGACAAATTTTAACTCCCCTTTCTGCTTATTAATATTATAAGGAACCAGTCCCTGTTTACGAATATAGGTACGAACCATTTTTAGGATACTTTGCATATTAACGCTATAAAGCGGACAATCACACAGATCAATGATTTGATTATCATTTTGAATACCTAATATGGGTTTTTCAACCGTGCCAAGCACCGCCATTTTAGCTTTATTGCGAAAACCTTGCTCAGGGCTAGCAAATGGATCTTTAACTTCTTTAGGATTAAACTTTGCTAAAGTTTCAATTAATTGGTTTTGCTTTTCATTTAGTTGAGATTTATATGGTTGATTTATTTTATGACAAGACAAACATTTATTTTCTTGATAATAACTACATTGCATTTTATGAAAACCTTTTTTTATAATGCATTATTATATAATTAAATAGTTTTAAGCTGTATTAGTTTTCTTTTTTTATGTCCAAAAACCCCTTTCCTCAAAATTTTTTAACAAAAATCTAAAATTTAATCATTATACTTGATTTATCAATAGCTATGATTTGACGAAATAGCGGTATATGATAGGATATTGCCATACAAATTATAGGAACCCATTAATGTCTATTAAGTTAAAAACCCCCGCTGAAATCGAAAAAATGCGTATTGCTGGTAAATTAGCAGCAGAAGTTTTAGAAATGATTGAACCTTATGTAAAACCTGGTATTAGCACTGGTGAACTGGATCAGATCTGTTATGAACACATTGTTAATGTGCAAAAGGCTATTCCTGCCAACATTGGTTATCATGGTTTTCAGCATACCAGCTGCATTTCAATTAACGATGTAGTATGTCATGGTATTCCAAGTTTTGATAAAAAGTTAAAAGATGGTGATATTCTTAATATTGATGTGACCGTAATTAAAGATGGTTTTCATGGTGATACCTCAAAAATGTACATTGCAGGAAAACCAACTGTTGCCGGAGAAAAACTATGTCAAGTCACACAAGAGA
Organism: Gilliamella sp. W8128; assembly: GCF_016100545.1. Taxonomy (NCBI): domain Bacteria; kingdom Pseudomonadati; phylum Pseudomonadota; class Gammaproteobacteria; order Orbales; family Orbaceae; genus Gilliamella; species Gilliamella sp. W8128. The sequence continues at coordinate 48,882 of NZ_JACFSE010000003.1, read as the reverse complement.
GTTTATACGAAGCCATTAAAATCATTAAACCGGGGATCAGATTAAAAGAAATCGGTAAAGCAATTCAAAAATATGTTGATAAATTTGGCTTTTCTTCTGTTCGTGAATATTGCGGTCATGGTATAGGTGAAGTATATCATGATGAGCCACAAGTTTTACATTATGATGCTGATGATGGCGGTGTGATCCTGAAACCAGGTATGACCTTTACTATTGAACCGATGGTAAATACTGGGGATTGGCGTACTCGTACCATGAAAGATGGTTGGACAGTTAAAACCAAAGATCATGGATTGTCAGCCCAATATGAACACACGATCTTAGTTACAGATAATGGTGTGGAAGTTCTAACCCTTCGTAGTAATGAAAACTTTCCTCGCGTTATCGAACACTAAATAAAAAAGATTCAACAATGCTCTATTGTTGAATCTCTTCATTTTATATAACTTATCCTAACTATCTAGAATTCAATTTTCCGCGATTTTTTTATTCATTAACTTTACTGCGAAATATATTTCTAGGTTGTGATATTCGTCCCAAATATCCAGTAAATCATAAAAAAGCGTTCAAAATCCTTCAAGCTTTGGTTTTAGCAATTTTAATATAATAGCGTATAAAGCTTACGGCGATAGCTACTAGCAAGTGCGTTATTAGTTCCTAAAGCTGCTAATAGATCTAGTAAAGTTTTCTTCACCTGCCCTTCACCAGCATTCAGATCTTTTGTTAAAGGTTTAAACAACAGTTCTAATGCTTCTTCGTGCCGACCAACTTGCATTAGTTGCGATGAAAGTTGAATCATTAACTCAACATTATCTGGCTGTTTAGCTAATTCAGCTTGTAATTGCTGTAATTCAGGTGAATTTGCAGCTTGTTCGAGTAACTCAATTTCGGCTTGTAAACCGTGGTAAGCTGAATCCTGATCTTGCAATGGAATAGTTGCCAAAACATCCTTAGCTTCTGCTAGTTGTTTTTGTTCAATTTGGCTTTTCGCTAACATTAACGCAATATCTGATCTTGGTTTACCTAAATGATCTTTAAGTACAGTCCAAGCTTGTTTTAATAAAGGTAATGCTTGCGCATATTGGCCTTCATTAAAAAATTGTTGCGCTTCAATAAGTTTCAATTCATCTTCATTAGGTAAAATTTTATCTAAAAAGGTTTTGATGGTTTCTTCATTTTGTGGGCCTTGAAAACCATCAACAGGTTGACCATTTTGAAACATATAAACGGTTGGAATTGCTCTAAGCCCAAATTGTGCTGCTAACATTTGTTGTTCATCACAATTTACGCTAGCAAGAATGAATTGTCCTTGATGTTGTGTTGCTAATTTGGTTAACGTATCTGTCATTTCTTGATAGTTAGGACTTCTTGGTGACCAAAAATAGAATAACACAGGACTACTAGTTGATTTTTCAATAATTTCTTGAATATTCTGTTCATTAACATCAAAAATAAATTGATTTGACATAATCTATCCTATAAATAAGTTTAACTGATTATTTATTTTGTAAAATTTTATCCATTAATCTATCTGGAAGCAAACGTTTGGCTATTGCTGCCAATTTAGTTACTTTTGTTACCCTGTAACGTATTTTCGGTTTGTTATGCTCTAATGCGTGATACAGATAGGGTAATACTGCTTCAGGGGCTAATGTAAAGCGTTTAGCAATGGGTGGATTTTTTACTATTTTTTCTTTTTCGGTCTGATTTACATTATTTGAAAAATAGGTTTTCAATGGACCAGGTTCGATTAAACAAACTTTAATATTGGTGTTAGCTAACTCTAAACGCAGTACATCAGACCATGCTTCTAAAGCATATTTGCTGGCAGAATATGCGCCTCTACCCGGTGTTGCGACTATGCCAACAATTGAGCTAGTTTGAATTATTCTACCTTCATTTTGTTCAAGCATTGCCGGTAATAATAATTGGGTTAATTGATGAACACCAAAAAAGTTAGTAGAAAACTGTGATTCTAATTGTGATCGACTGATGGTGTTTAAACGGCCATAGACGCCAAATCCAGCATTGTTAAATAACGCATATAATTTACCTTCACACAAGGTTAATACTTGTTGCGCAGCTTGATTAATTGAATCGGCATCGTCTAAGTCTAATAAAACGGTTTCAAAACCTTGCTCAATTAATTTTTGTTGGTCTGCTATTTTCCGACATGATGCAATGACACGATAACCTCGTTTTTTCAGAGCGATAGCTGAAATCAATCCTATACCGCTTGAACACCCCGTTATAAAAATCGTACGCAAATTTTATCTCCGTTATATTCATTTATTGTCAAGTTAACTTACAGCAATTATGATAGCACATTTAAAATAAATATACGGCTAATAAGCCAAGAGGACCATATGAAAATTGCTATTATCGCAGCTATGGAAGAAGAAGTAGCCATACTAAAGAGTAAAATTACCGATTATCAATTAGAGCGTCATTTAGGATGCGATTTTCATATTGGTAAAATAGCCAATTGTGAAATTGTATTATTACAATCAGGCATAGGTAAAGTTGCTGCAGCCTCAGGAACAACATTATTATTAAATAATTATCAAGTTGATGCAGTCATTAATACCGGTTCAGCGGGTGGGCTGTCAACGGAACTGAATATCGGTGATATTATTGTATCAAAAGATGTATTTTATCATGATGTTGATTTAACCGCCTTTGGATATAAATCAGGTCAAATGTCAGGTTGTCCTGTTTCGTTTGCTGCTGATGTTAATTATCAATCATTAGCTAAACAATGTATAAAGAAACATGGGGTCAATGCTGTTGATGGCTCAATTGGCAGTGGTGATGCCTTTATCAATGGTAAAAGCAATTTAGAACGGATCAAGCAAACTTTTCCTGATGCAATCGCCGTTGAAATGGAAGCTGCCGCTATTGGCCATGTTTGTTGGTTATTTAAAGTACCTTTTGTGGTGGTGAGAGCAATTTCTGATAATGGAGATAATGAATCGGCAGTTGATTTTCAATCATTTTTAAAACTTGCTGCAGCCCAATCATCAAAAATTGTTGAATCGATGCTAAGTGAACTAGCTTAATATAGAGATTGGTGTCAGCGTAATTTGACACCATTTAACTAAAATTTTGTCATTCTTCCATTATGATTTAATCAATTAGGCAGGTCATATTGTTCAAATAATGGTTTACGCCATCCTGACAGAATTTCTGGAATTTCACCTTTCCTATCATTTTGCCATTTTACATACTGATTGATTAATCGTCTTGAAAGTATTAATTCGCTGTTAAGTCCTGTTTGTGATGCTATTTTTTCAGCGATTTGTTTCAATAAATCAACAATATTTTTATAATTTGGATAACTATTAATACGTTGAATTGTCGGAATAATAGGTATAGGTTGAAGCAATATATCCAAAATTGTTTGACCATATGCACGGATATCTTTACCTCTCATACCCAATTTATCCAGTTCTGCTAAAGAAGTTGGTTGATAACGCGCAATTTTCCATAAAATATCTTCGTGCACCACAAAATTCAACGCTATATCGTGAGTTTTGGCAAATTGATAGCGCCAGCAAGCAAGTTTAGCTAATTGCCCTAAACCATCCCCTTTCAATTGCCAGCTATTTTTAATATTTAAGTAAGCCTTTTGAGGATCAAATGTTTCGCATTTACGCGCAATTGCATTTCGACATTCTTGATAAGCAGCCGCTAAATAATCAATCGATGTAAGCTGAGATTTTAAATTATCCATTAATGGAAACAGATATAAAACATCATTAATAGCATAATCACACTGTTTTTCAGTCAAAGGACGTTTTAACCAATCAGTCCGTGTTTCACTTTTATCTAACTCAACGCCAAGATATTTATTGACTAAACTTGCATAACCACTACTGATGGGATTATCCAAAAAAGAAGCTAAAATTTGGCTATCTATTACTGGAGAAGGAACACAATTAAATGCATGAAGAAAAACTTCAATATCTTCGCTACAGGAGTGAAAATATTTTTCAATATTAGGATTGGTTAAAATTGCTAAGAATTCCTGCCAATCGTTAATATTAAGTGGATCAATTAGCGCAGCATCTTGGCCATCAAAAACCTGTAAAAGTCCTAAATGAGGATAAAATGTCCTAGTTCGTACAAATTCAGTATCCAATGCTATAGCACTACTATTCTTGATCTTTTGACAATAATTGGATAATTCATCATTACTAATAATAAATTGATAATTCAAAATACGCTTCCTATTTAAGATAATCTATTGCATGGTAGTTTTGTTGACAAAAGATACATCGATTACAACAATTTCAGAGCGAGTCATTAATCGAATTGGTGGCCCACCAAATCCGTAACCGCTATTGACTATACTGGTGAAATGATGATCAGCATCGTGATAAATACCATTGGCATTTTTGTACATCATCGCCACCAATATATTGATAGGAAAGATTTGACCACCATGAGTATGTCCAGATAACATTAAATCTACTTGTTGTTCTGCAACATCTTTAATATCTCGTGGTTGGTGATCTAATAAAATTATTGGTCTATCCGTATCAGAAAACATAATTAAATCGGATAATGAGGCGCGCTTAACATCGTACTTATATGATGAAAAGTCATCACGCCCTATCAACGTGATGCCAACCTCATCAAGATAAACAATATCATCTTTCAACACTTTTAAATTCGCTCGTTTAAATGCATTAATAATATCTTCTTCGCGATTATTATTATCATGGGTACCTAAATATTCATGATTGCCAAAAATAATATAATTACCGTATTTGGACTTTAATTGCTGGAACTGTTCAATAAATCCATTTTCAACGAAAGGTTTTAATCGTTTATCTAATGTATCACCAGTTATTACGATAAAATCAGGCTTTAAGTTATTTACATTGTCAATCATGTTTTGAATCATTCTTGCAGAGGTATGTTCATTAATATGAATGTCAGAAAGTTGCACAATTCTTAGATGATCAACATTGGCTGATTTATTAATCACAACCTGATAATCAACTATTTTTGGATTTATCGCCATTTCATGGCCAAAACAAAACAAAGCTACAACTGCAATAATATAACTGATTTTATGCCAAAGATTGGGCTTAATTTGCTTTTTGCTAATCCGATAAACAATTTCAAAAATGAGTGTTATAAAAACGCTACAGATCATCAAACCGGCAATCGTTAACAGGAACAAATGTAATCCCGAGGTTAAAATATCATTTAATACTCTAGCAAGGATTAACGATGCACCGGCCAAACCAATAGTTAGCCAATAAATAATTCGACCATAACCGCTTAAGTGAAGGTTAAACCAAAACTGCCAGCGTTTTCCTAATAAAAAAGTGACCGAAATACTGATAATAATCGTTGCGAAAATGGCTGTAAAATCAACAAAAGTCATAATTACTCGAACAATCGAACGCAAAAAATGGTATGATAACAGAATTAGATTCTATAGTACCAATAACTTTTATGGATACCAAAAAAGACCAGCTATTTGCAACCCCGATCGATAAATTAGGTGATTGGACTTTTGACGAAAAAGTTGCCGAAGTTTTCCCAGATATGGTGCAACGATCGGTACCCGGATATTCTAATATAATATCAATGATTGGTATGCTAGCTGACCGATTTGTACAACCTAATTCCATGATTTATGATTTAGGCTGCTCGTTAGGTGCTGCCACACTCGCTATTCGTCGTAATATCAAACATGAAAATTGTCATATTATCGCTATTGATAATTCATTACCTATGGTAGAACGATGTAAAAAGCATATTGATGCCTATAAATCAAATACACCTGTCGATGTAATTTGTGAAGATATTTGTAATATAAATATGCAAAATGCATCAATGGTAGTTCTTAATTTTACCTTGCAATTTTTAACTCCAGAAAATCGACAACGGGTTTTAAGTAATATTTATCAAGCTTTACGACCAAATGGCATATTAGTTTTATCGGAAAAGTTTAGTTTTAGTGATGAGACTGTCGACGAATTATTATTTAATATGCATCATGATTTCAAAAGAGCCAATGGTTATAGTGAACTGGAAATAAGCCAAAAACGTAATATGCTAGAAAATGTCATGCTTACAGACACCGTTGCGACCCATAAACAACGTTTGATAACAGCAGGATTTGAGCATGTTGATACGTGGTTTCAATGTTTTAATTTTGGCTCAATTATTGCTATCAAATAACCTCTAGATTTAATTTAATTATAAAGGAAAACAGAATGATTGATTTTGGTGATTTTTACCAAATTATCGCAAAAAATAAGCTTAAAAATTGGCTTGAAGTTTTACCAGCACAATTGGCTAATTGGCAAAAACAAAATTTAGATAACCGTTTTAGTCAATGGATAAATAGTATAAAACACTTGCCTGTAATTACCCCTTTTCAAGTTGATCTATTACATAGCGTAACCGCAAAAACCGAGCAACCATTATCTTCTGGCGAACAGCAACGTATCACACAATTATTAAAAACTATGATGCCATGGCGTAAAGGCCCTTTTCATCTTTATGGTGTTGATATTGATACTGAATGGCGTTCCGACTGGAAATGGCAAAGATTGATTAATCATATCGATTATTTAGAAGGTAAAACAGTTCTCGATGTTGGTTGCAATAGCGGTTATCATTTATGGCGTATGATTGGTGCAGGAGCTAAACTTGCTGTTGGTATTGACCCTATGGCGCTTTATCTATGCCAATTTGAAGCAATAAGAAAACTATTGGGCAATGACCAGCGAGCTCACTTACTTCCATTAGGCATTGAAGAATTACCAAAATTAAACGCATTTGATACGGTTTTTTCAATGGGAGTGTTATATCATCGTCGCTCACCGCTTGATCATCTTTATCAATTGAAAGATCAATTAGTTGATGGTGGTGAATTAGTACTCGAAACATTGGTTATTGAGGGAACCGAACATCAAGCATTAATGCCTGGTGAACGTTATGCTCAAATGCGAAATGTCTATTTTATTCCATCAGTACCAACCATGATAAATTGGTTACATAAATGTGGTTTTAAAGATATAAAAATGGTTGATATATCCAAAACCAGTTTGGATGAACAACGCAAAACAGAATGGATGGAATCCGATTCATTAGCGGAATTTTTAGATCCTAACGATTTATCCAAAACAGTAGAAGGTTATCCTGCGCCAATGCGAGCAGTATTTGTTGCAAGAAAATAATTTTTTAATCTCGTTTGGATTAAAAGTAACGGTTATTTTTCTCACCTTTTAAAATAAAAAACACGATAAAAAAAACGGGCTTTTGCCCGTTTAATCTATCAATATCTTTTATATAAATAAGTTCGATTAATATTAATCATTCTTTATGATCATCTGGACAGGATAATGATCGGAATATTTATCCGTAAAATCATCTTTTATTACTTGAACATCAATGACATTATTTTTAAGCGGTGGTGAAACATAGATATAATCATAGCGTAATGGAACTGATGCTTGATCATAAAATACTTTAGTTGGTGCAGTTGCCACAAATTCTTTATGTTTAATTTTTAATGCATCAATAAAACCAGCATCCAGAAGATTTTGTTGTACAGTATAACTTAGTTTACCATCAACCAGATTTTCTAAAATTGGTCTTTTCTTTTGCTTTTCTTTAATATCCTCTAAAAGGGTACTTTTATCATAGTCAGATTTATCTGCTGGCGAAAATGAGTTCAAATCCCCGGCAATTATCCATTTCCCTTTAGGATCACGACTATATTTGATTGAATCGATAATTAAATTAATCTCATCAATTCGTTTAGCTGTCCAAAATGGATTCATATGTGTAACGACAAAATGATAATTTCCGATATCTGCATAGAGTGCCCCATGCCACAAATTATCAACTACTTTATTAACATTAACTATTGGATATTTAGAGGTAATAGCTACAGGGAAAAAAGCAGCATCTTCTGGTGATTCTTTTAAAAGTACCGCATATTTATGTCCATAACTGGCTGCAAATTTTTCAAGTTTTTCACGAGTAAAAAAATTCATTTCTTGCCAAGCAATAATATCGGCATCTTGTGCTTTTGCCCAATCAATATATTTCTGTTTACCTTCACTCTCATCTAACTTCATACCATTATAAACATTATAACTAATGATTTTTAGTTGTTTGGCATCATCAAGTGAGGCTAAAGCGCTAGAAGTACTAAGGATAATCCCACTAATCAATGCGACAATTTTCAACTTAGTTTTATTCATAAGATATTCCTTTCATTTATTAACTCATCATAAATATTATATTGATCTTAACTTAATCAAATTGTTTTATATGAATTATGTGATTTATATCAATATTATTACTTACAATTTGTGCTATCCGAATTTATTTAAGAATGCACTGTGATTTGCAATAATGGAAAATTGCATTTTTAAGTTTTAAAAAACCCGCTCCTCAACTTTTAATATGGTTGGTTTATAAAATAAAAGGCATAATTAAAATATTATGCCTTTTATAATTTTATCTATTTTGAATCAGAAAATAACTATATTTTATTTAATAATATCAAAGGTATATATCGCGTATCATTGATAAAGTCAACTAATTGTTTATATGCTGGAAAATAGGTGTTTTCTGGATCGATTTTTTTAGGACAAAGTTCAAGGGATCGTATTAATGCTTCTTTTCCTTCTTCTCCACTTAAATCTTCATACGTGCTAGCAAAATCATTGTCTGTTAAAGTGAAAAATTTTTGCCAATTTTCTAATGTTTTTGTTAAATATTTTTTACCTTCATCACATTTAATTTCTTCCAAATTAATTTTAGGAAAAGCATATTTAGTAATTTCAGCTAGTTTTATTGTTTTGTTAGGGAAACTTATTTCAACTTTTGACTCTTCACCTTCTAAGGAGTTGAAATAATCATTTTGTAATAAATTGATATATTCTTTTTCACGGTAAATTTTAGTTTTACGAGTTTGAAAAGCCTGATTTTCATTAATATTTTCAGTAATTTCTTCAGGTATTTCTTGGTCAATAGAATAGTCCCATCTATTAAGTTCGCCTTCAATGAAAACGTCATTAACAACAATTACAGGCAGCTCCAGTTCTCCTTCCTCACCATTTAAAATGATAGAGATCTTATTTATAGTTTCTTTATATATTTTGTCAAAAGCTTCGTCACTAGTATTGTTAGTAGCATAGATAAATGTATGAAGCATATAGTTGCTTTGGGTTGGATTAATAAATCCATCACCAGAATATTTAGATGGTTTAACAATAAAATCTAACGACTCATTATTATAAGTTAAATTATGCTTACCATATTCAAAAGTGTACGTAGTTTTAGAGTTAGCCGGGATTGCCAGTTCTTTACCATCGATGGCGATTACAATTTCATTTGAGGTAGGATTATCAATCACGCGTTCAACTTTAGCTGGTCCACTAAAACAGCTACAAAGCGTTATGTTGCAAGTTAATATAAGGGAATACTTTAAACTTTTCATAACATCCATTTATATAATTCATATTAAAAGATTATAAATTTTATCATAAAGAAATGGTTATTGTTAGTATAAAAAGTAAAAGGCATAAACCTAATTATAGGATTTTATGCCTTTTATTGTAATAATTAAATCTTTTAACAAAGAACAATTTTCAAATTTTATTTGACAATAAAAAAGTATATATCACGTCCTTTAGTTAAAGCTTGATCTAAAGGGCTAATAGCTTTCGAATAAGTTTGTTCAGGATCTTTATCAGTAGGACAAAGTTTTTTAGAATCAAGTAAGGCATGCATACCATCATATCCCCCTAATTCTTCATACTTACTTGCAAAATCACTTCCTGTTAAAGTAAAAAGTTGTTGCCATTTATCTAATGTATCCTGCAAATATTTTTTACCTTCATTACATGTAATACTTTCTAAATCAAGTTTCGGGAATACATACTGATTAATTTCAGACAATTTTTTAGGTTTATTAGGAAAACTAACTTCATCTTCCTCTTCTAACCAATCTTCTTTTAAAAACTTCAAATATTCACTTTCACGATACATTTTAATTTTACGAGCCTGATAAGATTGATTTTTATTAAGTTTTTCAGAAATTTCGTCTGGGATTTTTTCATCAATAGAGTAATCCCATCTATTATCTTCATCTTCAATAAAGAAATCATTAACCACTTTTACAGGAAGTTCAATCTGTACTTGCTCACCATCTATGATAACATCAACTTTATTAAGCGTTTTCTCATATAATTTGTCAAAGGTTTCATCACTAGTATTGTCAGTTGCATAGATAAAAGTATGTAACATATAGTTGCTTTGGGTTGGATTAATAATGCCTGTACCATCAAATTTTACAGGTTTTACCACAATGTCAAACGACTCATTATTATAAGCTAAATTATGTTTACCATATTCGAAAGTATACTTAATTTTTGAGTTAGCAGGAATGACAACATCTTTACCATCAATTACTAACTTAATTTCATTGGCAGTAGGATTATCAATTAAACGAACTTGTGAGGTAGGACCATTAAAACAGCTACAAAGTGTTATGCTGCAAGCTAATATAAGAGAGTATTTTATTTTTTTCATCACATTTAACTACTTTTTTTAAAAATATTTATATCAAAGTGTATAAATATTAACACAACGAATTTTAGAGTAAATCATCAAAATATAAAAACTCTTTATTAAGAAATACTAAAATCAAATAGAGTCATTGATTTTATAACAACTGGTATCATAAATTTATTTTAATTATTTATAAATAATCAATGTGATATATAACATTATAAACTATTCTAATTTATTACTAGAATAGTTTATAAATAATTATTTGCTTATTGTTGAGGCCAGATAAAACGACCTTTCGCATCAGGATCTTCACTAATGAATTTTTTAAGTGCCTCAGATTGGTAAAGTTGTTTAACCTCTTGAGCCCATTTACTGTGCAAATTTTCTTTTTTTACTACAACCATTAATTCTAAATTAGGTGTTAACTTTTCTTGTACTAAAACATCTTCAGCCGGAACTTTACTTAACCATGCAACCCCACCGGGCATTATCGCGTAATCAACTTCACCAAGAGTTCTAGGAATTAATTCCGATAATATCGATTTAAATTTTAAATTATATCTATTTTCTGCTATGTCATTTAAATCTAATGTTCCCGATTTACTATCAGATTTTAAAGTAATCCAATTTAAGCTTTGTAAGAATAATAATGATCTTGCCTTATTTGATGGATCATTGGGAATGACAATTGTTTGGTCATTAGCTATTTCATCAATAGAATGATGCAATTGAGAAAAAAGCGCAGCTGAAATAGAAGGAATATGGACTAAAGATACAAGATCACTTTTAGTTTCTTTATTATAAACGTCAAGATAAGCTTGATGCTGTGCGGCATTAAGATCAATACTTCCTTCAACTAAAGCAGTATTTGAATCTCTAAGAGAGCTGAAATTTACCAATTTAACTTTATAACCTTTTTGTTCTAAAGCGGGCTTAACAACTTTTTCCATCATTATATTGTGCATACTTGGTGGCAAACCAACTACGATCTCTTTTTTATCTTGTTGACTTTTTTGGGCTGATTCTGATTTATTGTCACAGCCAATTAAAGTCAAACCCAACAGCATAATTATGCAAATATATTTTTTCATTATCGCTCCCTATTTCAATCAGTAAATTAATCTAATTGAACAATTGATTCTATTTTTTAGAAATAACATTATAGATAGTGATTAACTATTGGGATAATACGAAAAAATTATATCTATATTCATATTAGATATATACAATTAATCTTTAGTTTTAACTAAATTTTAGATAACACTTTCAACCGACTGCTCAGCCAAATTTTCTTTTAACCATCTTACAAAAGCTTTAACTTTTGGATTTCTTCCCTTGGAAGCAGAAACAACATAGTAACGTTGTTTGCATGTTAACGTCATATTTGGAAAGGGAGTAACTAACTCCTCTGATTCAAAATATTTATTGATAATATGTTTTCTTCCCATGGCAATACCTGAATGATTAATCGCCGCGAGGATCGCTAAATCAGATCGATCAAATAACATTGTAGGTAAATCTTCAAAATCTAGATCAATATTAAAGTGCTTCACCCAAGATTGCCATTCGTCGAAGTTGGTATCATATCCCCAAGCTTGATTATCATGTATTATTAAGCAATTTTTTAGGTTTTCAATATTTTCAGTAAGTTGATGATATTCCGCATATTGAGGGCTACACACAGGTACAATCGTTTCATTCATTAAATGATAAACATCCAAGTCGTTATACTCTAAATCATCAAAATAAATAGCTAAATCAATACGATGACGATCAAAATTGATTATTTCATTACCTGTTAATATATTCAAGATAATATAAGGATGTTTCTTGTTAAATTCTGATATTCTTGGAACAAGCCAGCCTTGCGCAAAGGAAGGACGCGAATAAATGGTCAACTGCCCGATTAATTCCTGACTCTTTATTTCAAAGATTTCTTTATTTAGTATCGACAAGGACTTTTTTAAAATATTAAATAAATTTTCACCATCAGGGGTCAACTCAATACGGCGATGAAACCGGTTAAATAGCTTAAAATTTAATTCTTCTTCAAGCTTATTAATTTGATGGCTAACGGCACTCGGAGTAATACATAATTCTTCCGCTGCGCGCATAAAGGAATTATATCGTGCAACTGCTTCAAAAGTGTGGAATTTAGCTAATTGATATCCTGATATCAATCGGTTAGTGGTAATAAAACGATCATCATCAAACATTGTACATCCTTCCTTACCTATTTTCTTAACATTTAACTAAAAATGTTAAATCAAATACAATTAATTAAATTAATGATTGTTACTTTCTTACAGCCTGACACTTATTCAACCGAATCTTATTCATGTGAACATGATTTATAATCATTTGTCAGTTATCTCTCCATAAAATCTAATACAAGGTAATTTTTACTTTAATTAGAATAGGAAAACATTATGGATTCACAGATTTGGGTTTTAGGTGTTTTAATAACGAGTATTTTATTAATTGTAATAAGTATTATCAAATTTAAACTTCATCCATTTTTAGCCTTATTATTATCCAGTTTTTACGTAGGTGCATTAATGGGAATGAAGCCATTGGCAATGATTTCCTCAATCGAAGATGGTATTGGTGGTACACTTGGCTTTTTAGCGGCGGTAATTGGTTTAGGTACCATTCTAGGAAAAATGATGGAAATATCAGGTGCAGCTGAACGTATCGGTATTACCTTACAAAAATGCCGCTTTTTATCACCAGATGTTATTATGGTATTGATTGGTATGATTTGTGGTATAACGTTATTTGTTGAGGTCGGCGTTGTACTTTTAATACCATTAGCATTTTCAATTGCTAAAAAAACCAAAACTTCGTTATTAATGTTAGCGATTCCATTATGTACTGCATTAATGGCCGTTCATTGTATTGTCCCTCCTCATCCAGCTGCATTATATGTCACTAATGCTTTAGGTGCTGATATTGGTAGCGTTATTTTATATGGATTAATTATTGGAATAATCGCATCATTATCTGGAGGTCCTATTTTTTTAAGAATGATCAAAAATAGAATTCCATTTAAAGCTGTACCGGAACAATTTTCAGATCTAAAAGTAAGAACTGAAGAAGAACTGCCTTCATTAGGTGCAACATTGTTTACAGTATTATTACCCATTTTTCTCATGCTGATAAAAACAACTGCTGAGTTGAACATGGATAAAAACACTTCAATTTATACTGTTTTAGAATTTATCGGCAATCCTATTACCGCTATGTTTATAGCAGCATTTGTTGCCTATTATATGCTAGGTCTAAGACGTGATATGAAAATGTCTGACCTACTCAATAAAACTGAAGATTGCTTTTCATCAATTGCCAATATTTTATTAATTATCGGTGCTGGCGGTGCATTTAATGGTATTTTAAAAGCGAGTGGCTTGAGCGATAGTTTAGCAAGTATTTTATCCCATTTAGATATGCATCCAATTTTATTGGCGTGGTTAGTAGCAATAATTTTGCATGCTGCAGTAGGTTCAGCGACAGTTGCAATGATGGGCGCCACAGCAATCGTATCACCGATGCTAGCTCTTTATCCTAATATCAGTCCTGAAATCATTACATTGGCTATAGGTTCGGGTGCTATTGGTTGTACAATAGTTACCGATTCATTATTTTGGCTTGTTAAGCAATATTGTGGAGCGACAATGAGTGAAATTTTAAAATACTATACCACCGCAACATTCATTGCTTCAGTAGTTGCATTAATGGGTACTTTTTTATTATCTAATTTTATTTAGATATCTTTCAAGGAGCGAATATGAATCAAATAGAGATAAAAACACTTATTGCCGATAAACCGTTAGTAGAAAATTTAATTAAACTTCAACCAAGCTGTTGGTTTAACCCTAATACCACTACTTTAGCAATCGGTCTTCCTTACGTTGGACTAGATCAAACGGATATAAAAAAAGCGAGTGAACGATTAAAACGTTTCGCACCATATTTATCATTAGCTTTCCCTGAAACAGCTATAACCAAGGGTTTTATTGAATCACAGTTAGTTGAAATTACTAATATGAAAAATGCCCTTGAAGCCAGATATAATGTTGATATCGCAGGTAAGCTTTATTTGAAAAAAGATAGTCATTTACCAATTTCTGGCTCAATTAAAGCTCGAGGTGGTATTTATGAAGTCTTAACTCACGCTGAAAAACTAGCCATTGAAAATGGACTATTATCAGAACAAGATGATTACAGCAAATTATATTCTGATAAATTTAAAGAGTTTTTTAGTCAGTATAGTATTGCTGTAGGTTCAACAGGTAACCTTGGTTTATCAATTGGCATAATGAGTGCTAAACTCGGATTTAAAGTTAGCGTACATATGTCTGCTGATGCTCGAGAATGGAAAAAACAGAAATTACGTGATCATGGTGTTAATGTTGTTGAGTATGAGCAAGATTATGGTGTTGCGGTTGAACAAGGCCGTAAAGCGGCAGAGTCTGATCCAAAATGTTTCTTTATCGATGATGAAAATTCTACTACCCTATTTTTAGGATATTCAGTCGCCGGTGAACGCTTAAAGCAACAATTCAATGAACAAGGAATTAAAGTTGATAAAGATCATCCACTTTTTGTCTATTTACCATGTGGTGTAGGCGGTGGACCTGGCGGTGTTGCTTTTGGTTTAAAAATGGCATTCGGTGATAATGTACACTGTATTTTTGCTGAACCAACACATTCACCGTGTATGTTACTAGGGGTTTATACTGGTCTACACGACAAAATTTCGGTACAAGACATCGGAATTGATAATATTACCGCCGCAGATGGATTGGCAGTTGGTCGTGCATCTGGATTTGTTGGACGAGCCATGGAACGTCTGTTAGATGGATATTATACCTTGTCGGATCAGGAAATGTATGATTTGTTAGTACTACTGGATAAAACTGAAAACATTCAACTTGAACCGTCTGCCCTTGCCGGTATGCAAGGTCCGGTAGTTGTAACTAACAACTCAGAATATTTAGAACGTATGCAATTCACTCCTCAGCAATTACAAAATGCAACTCATTTAGTATGGGCAACTGGCGGTGGAATGGTACCGAAAGAAGAGATGCAAAAATATTTAAATTCAGGAAAAATTTAGTGACTGTTACTGACAAATATCTCAATGATATTTGTCAGTAAATTTTTATACATTGTGACTAATTAAAGTGCTCCGACAATACGATGAGGCAAGTAAAGTTCTTCAAGATAAGCAATATCATCCTTAGTTAATGAAAGCTTTAATGCGCCTACCGCATCATCCAAATACAGAGTTTTGGTTGCCCCAATGATCGGCGAAGCTACACCTTTGGCAAATTGCCATGCCAGAGCAACTTGCGTCATGGTTACTGCATATTTTTGCGCAATTTCATTAACCCTTTTCACTATATTCATGTCTATTTGTTGGGTACTATCGTATTTAGCAACAGCAGTTTTATCAGTTTTACTACGTAGTGTATTGGTCTGCCATTCTAATCGGGAAAGTCTACCTGCCGCTAAAGGGCTATAAGGGGTTAATGAAACATTGAATTGCTTACAGACAGGGATCAATTCTCTTTCATCTTCACGATATAATAAATTATAGTGATTCTGCATCGAAACAAACGTCGTCCAACCATTTTGTTTAGCGACTAATTGCATATTATAAAATTGATAACCATACATCGCAGAAGCACCTAATGCTCGTACTTTACCACTCTGAACTAAATGGTGTAACGCAGCCATGGTTTCCTCAATCGGTGTACTGTAATCGAAACGATGGATAATATATAAATCAACATAATCGGTACCTAATCGTCTCAGGGATCCTTCAATTTCTCGTTCAATTGCTGTTTTAGATAAATGCCCTTCATTAAAATAGACTTTAGTAGCCAGTATTACTTTGTCTCGAGCTATATTTCTTTTAATCGCTCTTCCTACATATTCTTCACTAGTACCACTAGAGTATGTATTTGCTGTATCAATAAAGTTAATTCCTAGATCTAAGGCATGTTTAATGATTGTTTCACTTTGTTCTGGATTAAGTGTCCAATCATGCATTTTACTGGCAGGATCGCCAAAACTCATACACCCTAAACAAAATCGTGAGACTTCAATATCAGAATTACCTAATTTTATATAATCCATACTCTCTCTCCTAACTAGCTAATAATAGATTGATTAACTTAATAAATTGTTAAAAATTCAATCTTAGTAATGAGTATTTTATCGTTAACTTTTATTGAGATAAACGTGTTGTTCATTTATAGTATCATGAATTAAATTCATTAATTGTCTATTTATATCCGATGTATAACTATAATGAACTAAGTTATTTTATTACTATAGCTAAAGCAAAAAGCTTTGTTGGTGCAGCCAAATCTTTAGGTGTTTCGTCATCAGCACTAAGTCATAGCATGCGAAACTTAGAAACACGTTTGAGTTTACGGCTATTTAATCGCACGACTAGAAGCCTTTCATTAACAGAGGCAGGAGAACAACTTTATAAACAAATATCCCCTTTATATCGACAAATCAATGAAGAAGTTGCCGCTCTTGGTGATTACCTTGATACTCCATCGGGTACCATTAGAATTAATGCATCGAATATTGCTATTGAAAATTTTATATACCCTAAATTAAGCCAATTTTCACTACGCTATCCACAAATTAAAATTGAAATTCAATGTGACAATAACTTAGTTGATATTGTTAAACAAGGTTTCGATATGGGTTGTCGAATTGGTAATGATTTGGCGAAAGAGATGATAGCAGTAAAAATATCAGACCCTTTGCGTATGACTTTAGTGGCTAGTCCGAATTATTTGCATCAGAGAACAAAACCAAAACAGATTAATGATTTAGATCAACATTTATTAATTGGCAAAAAAGTTTCAACCCAATATGGAATGGAATCGATATGGGAGTTTTCCGATAAAGGAAATATTATACAATATCACCCTATTTCTCACTTCACAATCAATAATCATTTAAGAAAACAAGCGACTCTTGATGGTTTAGGTATTAGTTGGATTGGTTATCCAGATGTAAAAAATGAATTAGCATCAGGACAACTTATAGAATTATTACCTGAATATTCAATTACATATGAACCTTTTTATATTTATTATCCAAGTCGCAAGGGGCATTCAAATGTATTTAGACTAGTATTAGAAGCATTAAAAAACTAGTTTATTTTCAAATAGTTGATAAAAATGACAGGAAAATTAATATTAAAATATACAAACAATTTTTTGTTTAATATTCGTTATATAGTACATTAAAATGAAGCTCACATAAGTTTAAAAATAAAATCTTTTCTAATATTAAACAATGTATTGAACTTTATTGATATTATCTAATATCAGCTTAAATAATTAGTTATTTAACAAAAAATAACTAATTATCTTGCTACTATGTCATTGAACAGTTTGAATATGGTAGCGCTTTAATAACATATTACTGAATTTATTGTGTGGATCTAAACGAGCTTTAAGTTTAAAAAATTGCTCAGCTTGTGGATATGCTCTTTGAAATTGTTCTGTTGTTGCATGTAGTTGATAAGGTAGATAGTAGCTACCTTGATTTTCCAGAACTGCATCTATTAATTCTCTTGTCCAATTACCAACATGTTGTTTGCTCAGTTCATCAGTATCTTGCTGATAATAGATCACGAAAGCAAATACTTCCGATTTTGCCCAAGCCAGTAATGAACCACTATCTTGATTGGCATGACGAATAGAAATATTAATAACATTAACTTTATTTTTTTTCAAAATAGTGACTAATTTTGGATAAAAGTGATCAAATTGATCAACCGGTATAAAATATTCTTGCAAAACAAAGCTTTTATTTTTAGTCGCTATCGGTTGTAAATACGAGACATCATAACTAGCCTCATAATTACGCCACATTACTGGTTTTTTTATATAATAAAAATCATCAAATAATTTTCGTAAATTTTTACCAATAGACGATGAGGATACAATTTTGATTGGTTTTTCCAAATTTTGGTTCTTTTTATCATCAGATCTCAATCGTTCTAAAATCGTTAATGGTTCTTCAGTCTGTTTATAAGTGACCGATCTCACTCTTTTATAATCTGGTGGATAAATTACAGCGTTATGGAAGATTGATTTGCTATCAGAACGTATATTCTGTTTGAAATATTCATAATAGTTTGCTATTGGCATAGCTTTACTAAAACGTTTGACTTTAACATTATCTGCAAGTTGTAAAGTCACTTCGGTGATTATACCTAAGCCACCATAACCACCAATAGCACCATAGAATATATCTTGATTTTGCTCAGGACTAGCTATTACTACTTTGCCATCAGCTAACACAATTTTGAATTGTTTTACCGAAAGAATTATAGGTCCTTCACCTATATAACGGCCATGAACATTAACACTTAATGATCCACCAATACTAAAATTAGCATAACTTTGCATTATTTTTACAGATAAATCATAAGGGTCTATAAGCTCTTGAACTTGATGCCATGTGGCACCGGTCTCGATAGTTAGCAACTTTTGTTCAGGTTTAAAATCAATGACATGATTTAATTTGCGAGTATCAATTTGCACCGCCCCCTGGATTGCTGTTTGTCCTCCCATACTATATTTACCACCAGCGATACTAATTGGTCCGGTAGCCTTTTTAACTATATCAACAACTTGTTGAGTAGATTCTGGTTGCACAACTGCAGCAACTTGAACTGGTGTCATTCCAGTTACATCATTGACTTCTACTGCCATGACTGTCAATGGCAATAAAAAACCAAGTACAGATAATAATAAATTTATTTTTTTCATTTTATAGAAAAATAAGCACTATGAGATGAGATAAAATATGATAGCCTATTTGAGTTGAAAAGTATGTATCTTAGATTGGCTAATATTGTTCAATAAATTGTCATCCTCTAAGAATAATTAATTTAATAAATTCCAATATTATTAATATATAATTTACCCCCTTAAGTATTTTAAAAATATCTTAAGAGGGTAAAAATCAATTAATTATTTAGATGACTTATATTGACGTTTAACTTCTTCTGTAGCTTTACGAAGATCTTCTTGGAATTTAGGAAGAGTTTGTAAGCGAGAATATTCAACAGCACCAACAATTCGTCCTGCATCAACATCACTTTGCCAGTGAGCACCACAGATCATTCGGCTTTGACCAAATTCATAACCACGTTTTATAATGGCTTCTGCATGAGATGGTGCCATTTGAGCAAGTACTAATGCCACAGTCCATCCATAAGAAGTATGCCCAGAAGGATATGATCCATTCTTACGCAATCGATCTTCTTCATTAACTGGTTGACATGTGTGATTACCAAAGAATACAAATGGGCGTTCTCTCATATACGCTTCTTTTGCTGTTTTGGTAGCATTATCTGCTGAATCAACAAGAAGATCACCTAACATTTTATAAAGAGTCGGTGTTGTTTCTTGTGAAATAGTAATTCCCATTGGTTCAGAAAATATTTTTGCCATATTAGTTGTATGTAAATCTGCATCCATGGTTGCTTGCTTCCAGCGAGCTGTATCTTTAAATTTATAACCTTCTTGATATGCAGCTTTGTCTGCTTCAAATACTGCTGAATCATTTTTAGGAGGTCCTGGAAGATAATCATTACTACTTACTGCCTCAGCTGCTGTATGATAAGTAGGTCCAACTTCATGACCTAAAAAATCTTCTGTAGAACCTGGTTGAAAGGCCATTGTTGTTGAAGACATAAATAATGAGCATACTGCAATAGCGATTCCAGCTATTTTTAATGAATTTCTTTTATTATTCATATTATTTCCTTAATTGTAATTTTAATATTCCTAAATATTTATTTTTTATTTTTCTGTCTTAAAACAGTGCGTTACTTATTTAATATTATTCCCAATTTTCCTCCTTGAATTTCATTTATCAGTTAGGTGAATCGATTCACCACATTTAGAAAAAAACTCCCTTTTTTTTAAATAATACATATTAAAATTAGTGCCAACAAATTTAATATTAATTAATTGTGATAAATATCACATATTATTTTCATGATATAAAATTTAAGCACTTTAATTTATGCAATTAACTCAATATATGTAATCAAGTAAATATTGTTCCAAATACGTGTTTCCAATTTATATTTAAAATACTCATATCTATTTATACTTCGAGCTAGTTATCTGACAATTTTCACAAAGCCTTATAATTGAATATTGAATCATTCTAATTTGTAAAAAATATTGAGGAGTCTATACCATCTTATTGATATTAGGATATAAATAAATCGGTCATAATGTGCGGAAATAATGCGGATAAGAGTTATCTATGGTAAAGGCACATACTAAGTTAAAATCAACCATATACAAAGAACCCACACAACCCATTACTGAGCGGTTTTACACCATGAGTTACAACACCTAATCTGGGCAGACCTAACCCCATACCACAACTGACCATTAAAGGTCGCTGGCTGGAAGCCTTCGGCTTTACCATCGGTAAGCCAGTCATCAACGATGTACAACAGAGCTGTTGATTATCAGGATTGAAGGGGCTGAGCTAAAAGGAGGGATTATTCATTAGTAGATGGTTTCACATTGTATGCTAGATAGTTTTATATTTCTTAAAAAAACACGCATTCTTCTTAGATACCAATTAAAATCCGGAATATCTTCTCCAGATAAATACTGACGATTTATTGACAATGACATAGATAAATAATTAGGGTAAATTAATAAATTACCGCCTGATTCATTATCATAAACCATCACTATACCGACTTTATCCATAATATTATGAGAGTTTATAAACTCGTCTAAATTGAACAAATTCATATCGATATTTAACCAGTTATAATCATCGATATCATTTGACGATAGATAAGTAACCGTATTTTGATAATAAATATTCCCGCCATTATTTATTAGGCACTTTAATATCTCTTTAGGAGAATATTCTTGTGCGAAATTTATATCTATACTGACTTGCATTCCCATATTAATATTCCCTAGGTTGAGCAGGATAAGTTAATTATAGAGCTTGCTATATAGATCTAAAAAGAGATAAAAGCTCACCGACTGGAGGAAGCTTTACTATTTACAGTAGCTTAACTTTATATAATCCCATACAACATTATATAGCTTCTTATATATTGCAGGTTCATAAGGCATTAATGACATTAATAATTCTGATAATTCATCTGATGAAGTCATACCATCTTTACCCATATGCCCGGTGTGCAGTTTTATCTGCTCAGCTAGCCATGTTGCAGTGGCGCCGGCTAGGCCACGAGTAAACTTACGAAGTAAATTGGAGACATAAAAAATCCCTATTTTTTGGCTGGGACAATATTAATACTAGCAATTATTTCTTTCTTCATATTTTAATCTGATATTAGTAGATGATAAAAGTTCATTTACTTTATCCAGAAAATTGATACATTCTTGTGGTATTTTATAATGGAAAAAAACTTCTATCAGAAAATCAATTTTTCCTTTAGCCGCTGGGAAACTTTCATATATTTCACCACTTTCAATAAATCTTAAATAACTATTTATCTTTTCTTGTAATAAAAATAAATGATTATTTATTTCATCATTCCATGATAAATGATCTGTTATACCCAAACTAATTACTGATTCATTGTTCTTGAGTATCCCAATCATATCAATTTTATTTGTATCTTCTATTGACATATTATTGATTACCTTTTATTCATTTGATCTTATTATTTCAACTTTTTTCGGCAGAATTATTGTTCCACCTTCAAACCCAGGCTTACCTTCTCCAACGATTACCCCGCCACTTTTTTCTAATTCAGGAAAACCTACTTTCTGATTCTTAGTTAATGGAGCAGTTTGTGAACTTTCGCATTCAATATATATTATATTTCTTTGTTCATCTTTTAACATGATATCGACTCTGAATGAGGTGTCACTACATCATCATTTTTATCTATTTGGTTGATTTCAGCGATTTGGTCTGTGCTGCTTGTTTTTCATCTCCTTTTTTTGATGGCAAACTAGCTTTTAATTGCTTTTTTTCTTTACCAAGCGCCTTACTCAAAGCATTATTCTCAACAGCATTTTTACTACTTTTAATAGCTGCACAGACATCATCAAAATCACCACAGCAGGCAGCAACGGCAAGGCCTGATGCCAGTTGAAATCGTTCGCTGATGGTTTGTTTTTCTTCTTCGGTTAAATCTATGACTTTTTTGCCATACAGTTGTTTGCGGGAGGATATCTGCTGCAACTTCACCGACCACTGCACCGGCTCCGCTCGATAGCGCTGAGTTGCCTTGGAGCTTTGCGACTACAACACCAAGTATTCATCAAAGACAATTGCCTGAATCAACTCGGTTTCACCACAGGTCAATCCGTCACCATTATCACTAAAAAATGAAAATTAATTGTCCAACTTGCGAATTAGATCGCATTGTTGGTAATTAATTAGTTTAGTTCTTCGATAAAGATCGCAGAGCTGAGCTAATATAAATATCAACCAATTTCATATTCAACTACTGTATTAATTGGTAAAATAACCTCATTGACTGATTGTAAAAAATTGATACATTCATCTGGTATTTGGTACTTAAAGTATATTTTTATCAAAAATTTTTCTCTACCTTTAGCTGCGGGGAAATACTTATAAATATTCCCTGTCTCGATTATGTTTATATAACTATTTAATTTTTGTTGTAATTTATATAAGTGAGATTCATAAGGAAAATCCCATGATAAGTGGTCAGTTAAACCTAACTCAACATAATGGCTGTTGTTTTTAGGTATTCCAATCATATCAAGTTTATTTATATCTTCTATTGACATATTATTGATTGCCTTTTATTCATTTGGTCTTATTATTTCAACTTTTGTTGACTGATGGTTTCTTTATTTAATTGGGTTCCCTAGTAAGCTAATTATTTTATTTTTATCATACGATAAATCGATTCCTGAAGGTAATTCACTAATATAAGGAGAATAATTAGATTGATTATTAGTTAAATATAAATGTATTCGTTTTAAATTATTGTTGATTAATATAAGTTCAATTCCATGCATAAAAATTTATTATATTTGAATTTTTCATGGCTGTTATATTCTATAGAATCTTCTGATATCACTAGTTTTTCTCCTATAGAATTCATCAAAACAACAAATTTATCGGATGTTTCGAATGTACTGAAAGGTACAATAAACTCTTTCCATTCTAAGGTAATTAATAAATTCCCTTTTCTTTGCTACGTGTTTTTATCTTATTAATACAGCCAATGTTATCAAACAAAGAGTCCCATTTTTATTAAACTCAAAATGTAATGAATAATGTGTCATATGATATAATATCCAACCATTCACATATCCCAAAAAAGGACTTTGTTCATTTCCACCTATTTTTAATGGTTTCCCTAATAACTCAATGACCATTTTTTCAGTATATTGAAAATCGATCCCATTCAATAATTTTCCATGATATATAGAATAATTATCCTTTTCCTTACAAAAGAATTGAATATGATTCAAATATTTTTTTCGAAAACCGATAAGCATACCTGTTTGAAAGAACTCATAATATTTAGTTCGATCAGGCTCATTATATTCAATAGGATCTTCTGATATTACAGGATTTTCACCAATTTCATTTTTTAGCGTATAAAACTCTGAAGAATTTTCAGATTTACCTAATACATCAACTAATTGCTGCCATTTAATCATGATTACTAGATCCCGTTTTCTTTGTTGCGTGCTTTTATTTTATTTCTGGCATCTTCTACTAATTTTAAATCATACCCTTTTTCTATCATATTTTTCGTAATGCGTCAGTATCTATTTTAACCGCTTCATAAAGATTTTCTGCATCTTTCATGATTTGTTCTGCAGTGTTTTACCTCCATATGCTGGTCTTGCTTGATGAACATCTTTTGCAACTTCAACAGCTGTTGACGCTGCATCTAGTTTTTTCATTTCAGTTGGAGTTAAAGGCCGTCGAAGCTTGGCTTTTTCAGCTTTTTTTATGCCGCTTTTGCTTCTTTTAAGAGCTTACCAGCTACATCACCTACACAAGGTATTAATCCAACTAATGCAATGGCATAATCAATAATATCTTCAGCTTCAGCAATTAGAGATAAGATAAAAGTAACTAAGTTGTGGTTTTAGGAATTTTGCCAGTCCACCAAATTGGTTTCTCGTCCGGTTGTAAATTATCGAAAACAGATAAAGGGATCATACTATAGCTTACACAATAAGGGATGGTAGAAATTGTTACCATTACAGGTTCATATTCATAATTAGAATTGGATTTGAACCATTCATAATTTACTATGGCAGATTCAATACACTCATAAAATGCTTCAAAATATCTAACAAAAATTTCGAATAAAGTTGATTTGCTTCTGTCTAAATTACTTTTAACTTGACCTGATAATATTTTAGTCCAATCAAATGCTTCTCTATCCAACTGTTTAAACTCTTTTTCTACCAATTTCATTAATGCTACGGCGGTATCTAACTCTTCTAATTTTAAATAACGTCGATATAAGCGGTCAGTAATTAGTGACCAATTTTGGTCGGGATATTTAGGTGGAACATAATATAAAATACAGTCAAAAAATAGCCGCATATCACTGTCTGTACCTAATTCAACTATAGTGGAGCCACCTGTAAAACCGATTTTTATTGACATCATTTACTTACCTTATCATTTAAAAAAATTCAATATTCTATTAAATATATTGTACTTATGCTGAACCATTCCAATTTAGTTTATCTTTCTGTTCGTTAGGTACGAGTTTACATAACTATTTTCTTTTCGATACCTCCCTAGTATCAATAAGCAAAGTATTTGTTGTTGCCGATACATTACAAGATAATAATTGATTTGTATAAAAAGTTTTACCTGTTTTGTTATAAATTTCTATTTATTATTCTTGCTTCATTGTTATGGTCATAAAAAATTGGTTGCGCTCTGGTCAGTTAAAAAACTGTCATTACTAGTAACAGTTCTAATTGATGATTATATTTTTTAGATTATGGTTATTTTGATTTAGTTTATTGAGGTTTATTTGTAAAAACAATTGAGGAGTCTATACCGTCTTATTGATATTAGAATATGAATGAAGTGGTCATAGTCTTTGGGAATTATGTGTAAAAAAGATAACTATAACAAAGGATGTTACTCTTCACTGATTATCTTTAAAACCCTCTAGTTGGGTAAATTCTGATCCAACACAGACCATTCACCATTACCACTTAAAAAGACGAGTTAATTGTTCAATTTGTGAACTAGATCACTGAGTGGATAAATAGTTAGTTCAGTTCTGCGACTAGTCTCGCAGAACTAGATGACAGATGCATAAACTAAAGATCATCTGTACATACGACATCAATTGCACCACAAGCTCTAAATAACCATTTCAATGCACCTGATGAAAAAGGATCATCTAATGCTGTAACCTCGATTAAAAAATGTGTATTTTCAATTTCACCATCAAATTTATGAGCATTCCACCAAAACCACTCTCTACAATCAGGCTCTAGCCATGCTAACCAATTAGATAAAGTCCATGCTTTATCTTTTTTAGCTTCTTCTATTTTTTGCTCATAACTTAAGCTATCCCAATATATTTGTTGATTTTTTACTTCTTCTTCAGTTAATTCTTTAGCACAATGATTAATAAATATATCAGGTAATATTTTTTTCCATAATTCAAAAGAAGGCCAAACTAACTCTGAATTATAGTTTACTATCACTAACACTCGTTTAGCTAAGTTTAACACTTCATCAGCATTATTATTACAACGAATAATAAACCTAGCTATACCAACCCCTGTAGCTTTAACAGTATGATCTGGAGGATTTTCAAATCTTTCCCTTTCTAATAATAACTGTTTACTAAATTCACTATTTATTACCATCTTTACCATCTCTTGGGACAATAGAATTTATTAATTCATCAAATTGATAGAGTTTTATTATTTAGTTTGGTTAGAATGCTTACATCAGGTCCATTCTTATACTCCATCATTGTTACCCCATATTGCTTCAGCAGAGTCGGCGTTAGAGCCCCCATAATAGAGTCAAAAACAATTACCAATTTTCTTTCGCATCTAAAATTGTTTCTTTAAAAAAAATACCGAAATCTTTTGCGAGTTATGTACTCATAATATACCTATTTTTTAAATTCATTCGCTCTATTTTTCTAGTATTCAGGGTGCCATTTCTTAAACTGATATAGATCTATCCCTGGTGGAATAAAACTATCATTAACATGGATTAAAATAGAAACTGCGATCTCATTATATACCTTCTTAAATTCATATTAAGTCATTTTATAACTAGTGCCTTTTCAAGGATAATGAATTAAAACATTACTAACTTTATCTGTTCCTTTAACAACTCTCCTAGTGACCAACCTTATTACCTTGATCCCATATCATTGCATTTCATAATCCTGTTTGATTTACTATTTCGAAAGTACCCTTACCCTAATAGCCACTTTTCCAATCAATCCCCCCTTTTTACTGAGATCATTGGCTAACCTATTAGCATCTTCAATTATAATGATCGTTATCTGCTAACTATTGATAGATTTATTAAATGAATATTGATATGAGAAATTAAATATGATTGATGAATTTAAGGTTAGTTAAAAATCTTCAAAAGAAAAATCACTAACCATTTTACCGTCATTCAAAATTTTTTTGATATTTGACTTACAAAAGAATGACAATTAACTAATTGATTTTGTTGGTGCCAGTGGTCGGACTCGAACCGACACGCTTTTAAGGGCGGCGGATTTTGAATCCGCTGCGTCTACCAATTTCGCCACACTGGCATTAGAAGTGTAAAAAAGTAAACGTTGGCAATTATACTAAGCTTTGCAATATCTGCAACAGATATTATTCTAAATGCAGTTGGTTGCCTAAAAATTCTACTACCATCTGCGTTTCCAGGCTGGTAATTTTTTTAAAATTGTATAAGCGGTCTCTTTGGCAACAGAATAATCAATATTATGATTATTGGCATACTTAAGTGTTACCTCGTGCCATTTTTCGTCAAATGATTTCATTGTTCCATCGCTATGAGCACAATGTTTACAGTAGTTTTTTGAGATATCATGTAGAGGATAATCAGCAATAGCCGTCATGGGCATACCACATGCAATACACATTTTCATATTTTCTATCCCCATTAATTAGCTAAGGTAATTAATACAAAACCAGAATAATATACTTAAAAATGCTACTCCGAGTTAAGCTGAATTACAAGTTATGAAAAAAATAGATGTTTAAATATCAAAATTTAAAATCGATTTGTGAAGAGGTACTTTGGTTATTTTGTTGTCGTTGCTGTTGTAAAAATTGATAATAACGTCTTATGGCCCGTTGTTTACATAACCGCAAAACTTCTTGTTTTTGATGATTAGAATAATTTAGCCAATTAAATCTTTCATCTCGAGAACGATAGCATTTTATACAATACCCTTGCCTATCCATTTGACATACTCTTTGGCAAGGGTTTGGTATGTCAAAAAATTCAATTTGGTCCAATAACAACATCATCCTTTGTAGATTCAATCAAAAATTAATTATCTTCTAAGCCTAATCCTTTACTTAAGACTTTAAAACAATCATCACAATCATGCGTTGCGGCATCAAGCAGTGTTTGAGTTGGTGCGTGGATTAGTTTATTGGTTAATTTATGCGAAAATTCAAAAATAACATCATCAATATTGGCGCCTTGTTTGATCGCATTTAATGCTTTTAACTCTAATTGACGTTTGATGGTTTGAGCGTTATTGCGGTACTGTTTAACATACTCTACAGCATGGCGTGTTTTTAGCCAATCAATATATTGCTCTGCCTGCTCTTGAATTATGTACTTGGCTTCATTGGCGGCGATTACACGCTGCTCAAGATTATTTTGTACCGTTTGTTGTAGATCATCGACAGTAAATAGATGCACATCTTCCAATTGACTAATTTCTGACTCAACATCTCGAGGTACAGCTAAATCAATAAATAACATCTTTTTATTATTTCGCTCATGCATAGTGCGCTCTACCATCCCCTTACCAATGATAGGTAATGGGCTAGCAGTTGAGCTAATAACAATATCAACATCTTTCAGCCGATTAGCTATATCCGGTAATGAAATGATTTCAGCCTCAATAGATGAAGCTAATTTTAATGCTTTGTCTCGAGTTCGATTGGCAACAATGACATGTTTAAAACCATGAGGTTTGAGATAACGTGAAATTAGTTCAATTGTTTCACCAGCTCCAACTAACATCACACTTAATGCAGACGTATCAGTAAAAACATCACGCGCCACTAGGCAGGCAGCATAAGCAACCGATGCAGTATTGGCGCCAATATTCGTTTCAGTACGAACAATTTTAGCTACATGAAAAATGGATTGAAAAAGTTTTTCCAATTCCGTTGATAAACAATTGTTTTGTTGTGAAAAACTATATGCTTGTTTAACTTGACCTAAAATTTGCGGTTCACCAATAATTAATGAATCAATGCCACAAGCTACCGACATAAGATGTTCAACTGCTTGCCGCCCATCATAACAGTAAAGAGATGATTTAAATAAAGTCAAATCAACACTATGATATTGTGCTAACCAATTTTCAACCGATTGCCTTACCCGCAGAAAATCACTTTCATGATCATAACTTAAGTAAATTTCGGTTCGATTACAGGTTGATAGGATGGCACAACCAGCAATTAAAGGGTGCTGATATAAACTATATAATGCTTTATCAATAACCTCAGTAGAAAAAGCCAGTTTTTCTCTTAAAGAAACCGGAGCTGTTTTGTGATTGACACCTAATACAGTAATAGACATTGCATTGATTCTTTTATAATAGTTTGTAAAGTTTTTATTAAGAACTCATTATACCTAAAAAAAATAATAAAGGTTAATTTCAGTTACCTTTTCTTATTCAACCAATTATCAGCTATAATACGCCTTACTTTTGACCATACACAACTAAAGAGTTAATTTATGTCTAAAATTAAATATTTGTTCGTATTCATTCTGCCGTTTATACTTAGTGCGTGCCAAACAACTAAATATCAAACAAATGTATCTGTAGAACAGCAATGGCAAAACCATAAACAAGTTCTTGCACAAATTAATTCATTTCAAGTTAATGGTAGTATTGCTCATATAGGAACGAAAACTAAAAGTTATGGTCGTTTTCTTATTACACAGCAATCTGAAAATTATTATGACGTAAAATTAACTACGCCAGTTGGCACAAATATTTTAACCTTAAAAGCCGAACCTAATTACGCCGAATTAATTGATAACAATGGCGCTCGCTACCAGGATATTAATGTGGAGCTATTAATGAAGAAAATATCCAATGTTAATATCCCACTTAATTCTTTACATAATTGGTTGAAAGGTTTTTCTGATGATAGTCAAGCTGATAAAATTGACAGCTCAGGCAGATTATCTTCCACCTCATTTATGCAAAATAACAATAAATGGTCACTAAAGATTAGCAGCTACTCTACTTATAACTATAAAAATAAAAAAATTGATTTACCTGCTATCATTGAACTTTCTCATGATGATGAATTAATTCGTTTGAAAATTAGCAATTGGATCTTACGATAACGGATAATAATGATGAATCAATGGTTATCACCAGCTAAATTAAATCTATTTTTATATATAACTGGGCGACGCCCAGACAATTATCATGATTTACAAACTTTGTTTCAATTTATTGATATTTGCGACAAATTGACCATTACGAATCGTGATGATGGGCAAATTAATCTTTTAACCCAATTTGATAATATTCCTGCAGATAAAAATCTAATTATTATAGCCGCTAAGCGTTTAAAATCTTATGTAAACAATAATAAGTTTGGCGCAGATATTGCCATAGATAAAATGATCCCCATGGGGGGAGGACTTGGTGGCGCTTCGTCAAATGCAGCGACAGTGCTGGTCGCATTAAATCAATTATGGGATTTACATCTGTCGCAAACTACTTTGATGGAAATAGGTAGCACAATTGGTGCTGATGTACCTATTTTTATTTATGGGCATTCTGCTTTTGCAGAAGGTATTGGTGATCAGTTGCAACAAGTTGATATTCCCCAATATTGGTATTTAGTCAGCTCCCCTAATATAGAAATTCCAACGGTTACAGTGTTTAATGATCCAAATTTGCCACGAAATACACCTAAGCGCAGCATTGAACAACTGATGTCAATTTCTATTGATGATTTTAGTAATGATTGTGAAGCGGTAGTACGTCAGCGTTTCCCAGAAATTGATAACCTTATACAGCAATTATCGCGATATGCTCCAACCAGATTAACTGGCACCGGTGCTTGTGTTTTTACACGTTGTGAGTCAAAGCAACATGCGTTGTCAATACAGAACGAACTTAAATCCTGCTCCGTAAAAAGCTTTATTGCTAAATCATTAAACTCATCACCACTGTACACTAATTAAATAATTTTCTTAAAGCAATAATCATTGACCATATAAGTGATTTAAATTTATATGGTCTGTGATTAGCTATAAAAACATAAACTCATTTTACTGCATCATTAGGTATTACAAAAAGTCGATGATCATAATATTCCACACAATAAAGACCTTCAAAACTCTTATAACCTTGTTCTGCTAAGTTTGATTTTAACCATTTTTCATCTTTACCAGAACGAAGGAATGACTATTTAATAATAAAAACCGTTAGTGATAACAAGTGATGTATCAATATTAGATTGATAATAATCATTTTAGCAATTTATTTTTATTAAACAGCTAAAAAATTTGCTAAGAAAGTGAATAAAATAGTTGTCAATTTTTCGGTTGCACAACGTATAGCATTTTTAATAAGCTTAGGTCATAAATTTTCGAAATTACTAGACAAGACAGAATTAAATGCTAATAACTAACCCTAATCAAAAAGAGACTTATTACCAAGCTTTACTTGAAAGAGATCATAGCTATATTGGGATCTTTTATGTCGGAGTCAAAACCACTTCGGTATTTTGTATTGCAACTTGCCGAGCAAGAAAACCAAAATTTGCCAATGTCGAATTTTTTGATTCATTCAAATCAGCGCTTAATGCCGGTTATCGACCTTGCAAAATATGCAAACCAACCGAAAACGCTAATCAAGCACCGGATGAAATAATTAAAGCCCTAGCATTGATTAATAATAATCCCAAACAAAAGATTACTGATTATCAGCTAAGACAAAACAAACTAAGTCCTGAAACTATTCGCCGTTGGTTTAAAAAACATTACGGAATTACTTTCCAGGCTTATCAACGAATGTATCGAATTAACAATGCTTTTCAAGAATTAAAATCAGGAAAAAATGTTATTAATACTGCGTTTGATACTGGTTACAATTCTTTAAGCGGATTTGGGTATACCTATAAAAAAATCATGAAAAAATCACCTTCATCAGACGATAAGCAAGACGTGATCTTAATCGACAGATTAACAACCCCTTTAGGTCCAATGTTTATCTGTGCTACAAACCAAGGAATTTGTCTATTAGAGTTTGTAGATCGAAGAATGCTCGAAACCGAATTTGAACAACTACAACGCCTACTTAAAATGAAAATTATTTTTGGCGAAAATAAACATATCAAACAAGCTAAGGTTGAAATTGCCGAATATTTTGCAGGAACAAGAACAAGCTTTACCATTGCCTTACATACACCAGGTACCCTATTTCAACAAACCGTTTGGGATTGCTTGAAACACATTCCCTATGGAGAATTGACCACTTATAAACAGCAAGCCCAAAGAATTAATAATCCACAGGCAATTCGAGCTGTAGCCAATGCTAATGGTTGTAATCGAGTTGCAATTATTGTTCCTTGTCATCGAGTAATAGGATCGAATGGAGAGCTAATTGGTTACGGCGGTGGGTTGGAACGAAAAAAATGGTTAATTGAACATGAAAATAAAAATCGTAAAAACTGATAATTATTCAAAAAATAATTATGAGTCAATCAATATGCTCAGTTAGATGATATTGTAAAAACTATAGAAGAAATTTGCTTTATACAACGTCATCTCTTTTTCAGAAATTACTTAAAATCCTGAAAAACTCCGTTCAATAG
Source organism: Gilliamella sp. W8128 (assembly GCF_016100545.1). Taxonomy (NCBI): domain Bacteria; kingdom Pseudomonadati; phylum Pseudomonadota; class Gammaproteobacteria; order Orbales; family Orbaceae; genus Gilliamella; species Gilliamella sp. W8128. The sequence goes on along the minus strand of NZ_JACFSE010000003.1, from coordinate 16,207 downwards.
AGTGTATGGCAAATTTAATGTCTATAACCAATTCCATGTACTGTTTTTATTAAAGTTGGTATGCTTGGGTTAATTTCTATTTGTTTTCTTAATTTTGAAATATGTTGATCAAGAGTTCGACTATTAGGTAAATAATTATATCCCCACACGTAATCAAAAAGCATATCTCGAGTAACAACTTGATTTTTATTTTGGTATAAACATTCTAAAATTTTAACTTCTCGTAAAGTTAATTCAATAATCTGATCATTTCTTTTGGCGTACAATTCAGTAGGATAAACATTTAAATCACCAAATTGAAAATAATCCTCTTGGGAAGTATTAGAGTTTTTTAATTTTAAATAACGTTTAGCAATAGCCTTAATTCTCGCTCTAAGTTCATGAATACCAAAAGGCTTATTCATATAATCATCAGCACCAAGTTCTAAACCAACTACCCGATCAATCTCTTCATCTTTAGCGGATAAAAATAAAATTGGCACATCTTCATCTAATTTACGGATAGCACGACAAACAGAATAACCATCAAGCTCGGGCATCATAATGTCTAAAATAATAAAATCGGGTTGATGTTGTTTAAATAGTTGAAGTGCAACTTTACCATTAGCCGCTTTGATAATCGTATAGCCCTCTTTTTCTAACAGATCTGCCATACCATTAAGAATATGCTTGTCATCTTCTGCAATTAAGATTTTCATTTTACTACTCCATTAATATAAGTGAAAATACCATCCCTGGATTTTGATTGATAACTTTAATTTCACCTTGGATCTGATTAGCCAACTGCTTGGCAATCGTCAAACCTATTCCTGTACCCGAAACTCCTTCGGTTATCGATGAATTGACTCGATAAAATGGCTCAAAAATCTGTTTCAACAGATGATTAGCAATACCGTCACCATAATCACGAACCGTAATTGTCACCTGTTTTTCTTTTCTGGTTAAAGATAAATCAATCTGCTTACCATTAAAAGCATATTTCTCGGCATTACTCAAAAAATTATTGAGAATTTGCATTACACAATCTTCATCAGTATTGACAATACAATCATCTTCAAGAGTAATGATGTTCAGTTGTAATGATTTAGCATCTAAAATAGGTTTAAAGGTTAGATATATCTGTCTAATTAGTATGGTTAAATTTACTGGTTTTATATTTAGACGACTTGGCTTATTAAAAGTTAAAACATTTTGCACCAATCGAGTTAGTCGTTTACTTTCAGCACTGATTATATGTAGATAATCAGGAATTGGCGCTGGTTCATCTTCTAAATACTCGGATAACATCTCAGAATATAGCGTGATATTGGTCAAAGGAGTTTTAAATTCATGTGAAACTTGTCCAACAAAACTCACCTGCTGTTTTGCTAAACGCAAAGTTCGACTATATTCTCGATAGGCATAGCAAATAAGTCCAAGCAGAACGATAAGGAATAAACCAATAACACCTGCACCTAGCAGATATAAATTAACTAAGTTTGGCGAGGGATAATAATAAGTTAAATGCCAATTTTGCAAGGGATAATCAAAGACAATCGAAATTTCATTATCAAATTTTTCACCATTGCTATAAATTTGTTTATCGCCATCAGATAATCTAAAATTATCAGCAAAAACTTGTTTATCTAATAAATTGATAGTGTCAAATGAAAATTTTATATTGGAAAGTTCAAAACCAATAATATTATCCGATTGGATTGTCCAATAAATTAAGTGGTTATACATTTGATACCAACCAGAGCTTGGTTGAAACTGTTCAGTATGATCTTGTTGATGGAGCAAAACAGAATTATCTAAAGCAATTGATTCAACTAATTTATGCCATTGAGAATCATCAAAATCACTTAAAAATAAAATCCTATTTTTGTTGATGATAAAAATATTTTTAATATCAGCTTCTGTACCTAATAAATATTCAGCTTTAGCATAGTTGTTATCAATTTGTAATGCCAAACTATTAAGATAAGAAATACGCTGATTTAACAACGATTCAATCGATAATTTGATATTATGTATACGGCTTTTCACGAGTAAGGTTTCATTATTTTCACGCAACAAAACTTCATGCTCGACACTTCGCCAACCTAAATAGCTGATGAATGCCATTAATACCAATAAAGATAAAATCGTTGTTAATTTTTTCATAACTATTTTTTAATTACATTACTTTTTGATTCAAATTGCTGTTGAGTCATTATTTTATTAGAAATATCGCTATTTTGAGTTTGAACTGCATTAACCATAATATTATTTTTCTCAATTTGACTTTTTAGTCTTGCTTTTGATGAAGGTGATACTATTGTGTTTGAAAATGATGCAAGTCTATTACTATTTTCCATAAGTATCTTTTCTGCTTCAGCTTGCATACCTCGATTATAAAGCTCTAATGCTTTTTCATTGGCAATTGTCACTTTTTGAATTTCTGACTCAGCTAAAACATCTTGAATTATTGAATTCTGAACTAATTTTTGATTGTCGGTATAAGCAACGCTAACCAATTGAGTTTCATGTTCCGCTTTATTGACCAATAAATTATCATATTTCAAATCAATTTCAGCTAATGTCTTACTTTGACCGACTTTACCTTCATCCGGTATCACCTCTAACAATACATATTTTTCCTGATTTGAAAACAGTTGATTCATTTTAACCGTGACTTTATTCCCTTTAATCACACCATCTCGACCAAGCAAACGCACTGGTTTTACACCATCTTTCAATTGAATAGTAATAACAACATCTTGAGCAATAGTTGACATGACATCAGAAAACTCATGAACAAACACATTTTCGAGTTCTGTAGATTTATTTACAAAGACATGATTACCATCACTATAACTTGCGATCGATGACATTAATAATTCATTATAATCAGAACCAATCCCGATCGTGGTAATCGAAATATTCTTTTTCGCTGCAATAATTGCCAACTCAGACAACTCATTTACAGAACTTGGACCGACATTTGCTTGACCGTCAGATAACAAAATAATACGATTAACTTTATCCTTTGTTAGTTGAGTTTCAACTTGCTTAATTCCTTTACTCAAACCGGCAAATAAAGCTGTTCCGCCATTAGCAACAACATTTTCATTAATAACTTGAATAAGTTTTTGTTTATTTTTTACTTTGCTTGCCGGAACGATAACCTTCGCTTCGCTATCATAGGCAACGATAGATAACGTATCATTTTCATTCAACAAATTAACCGCAAAAATAGCTGCTTCTCTCGCTTTTTCGATACGATCCCCACCCATTGAACTTGACTTATCAATAACAATAGCTAAATTGATCGGCACTCGTTTGCTATTATCAATTTTTTGGCCAGATAATGAGACTTTTAAATAATTTGTTTCTGGATTACCTTCCATAATAATTGGTGAAGACAATTCTGAACGAACTTGAATTTGTTTAATTGGTTGCGCATGGCTAAATAAGCTACACACTGAAAAGCTTAGCATGGCAAATATTTTAATAAATTTCATAGTGTTTTCCTTCTTGTATAAAGTTTATTCAATTATTCACTAATTGCAAACTAAACTGTCTAATTAATGTATTTAATTGTAAAAATTTGTAAAAACACAAAATTAAAATAAGATAAATAATTACTAAAAAATATCCCTATTCGTACTTAAACTAATCAATCTCTAGATTTTACGGTGCATTAACCGTTTGTTTATTGCCAGTCAAAAGCGCATCGGTATATAATAAAAAATTATTCGTTCTTAAAGAGAATAGTTAGAGAACATTTAATATGACTCAATCAAAACTTGAACTTATCAGAAATAGTATTATTACTATCCCAAATTATCCTAAACAAGGGATATTATTTCGGGATATTACCAGTTTACTTGAAGACCCAATCGCCTTTAGAACATCAATCGATCTTTTAATTGAGCATTATAAAGATAAAAAAATCGATAAAGTTGTTGGCACCGAAGCTCGTGGTTTTATTTTTGCCGCCCCTCTAGCTTTAGCCTTAGGTGTTGGTTTTGTACCTGTTAGAAAACCGAATAAGTTACCGCGTAACGTATTTAGAGAAGAGTATCAACTTGAATATGGTACCGATACATTAGAAATGCATTGTGATGCCATAAAACCTAATGAGCGAGTATTGATTATTGACGATTTACTAGCAACAGGAGGCACCGTTGCTGCAACCGCTAAATTAATTCAAAAAGCGGGTGGGATCGCTGAAGATGCCGCTTTTGTCATTAATTTACCTGATTTACAAGGTAAAACGAAATTAACCGCTATGGGAATCAACTGCTATACATTAGTCGATTTTGCCGGTGAATAATCTTTATATTATAGGGCGATGATTCGTCCTATTTCTTATCACATATTTGCTATTCTTATTTTAATTATTAATAATTCACCATTGTTTTACACCTATATCAATTCCTCACAATTTTGCTTATAAAGAAAATAGCATAAAAATGCATATCACAAATATAAAAGCTAATCAAAAAAGCTTGCTTTAGCTTTTTTAATGAATTATTATTCATAATTATTGCATAATTATTACAAGGAATTTATAGAATGAAAAAATTTAGTCATATCATTGCAAGAACACCAGCAAAGTCACTAATCAATGGCCTGACGTCGGCTAATTTAGGCAAACCTGACTACCAAAAAGCGCTAGATCAACATAACAGCTACATACGTGCATTACAACAATGTGATGTCGATATCACCATTCTACCAGCTAACGAACAATTCCCAGATTCAGTTTTTGTTGAAGATGTTGCCCTTTGTACTCCTCATTGCGTAATTATTACTAGACCAGGTGCGGAATCTCGTCGAGCTGAAACTGAGTTAATCACTGAAGCGGTGGGGCGTTTTTATCCAAATAAAATTGAATATATTCAGGCACCAGGCACCGTAGAGGCAGGTGATATCATGATGGTTGAGAATCACTTTTACATTGGTCTATCCGCTCGTACCAATCAAGAAGGTGCAAACCAAATGATTGCAATATTGGAAAAATATGGTTTAACTGGTTCTGTCGTCACTTTAGAAAAAGTATTACATCTTAAAACAGGACTTGCCTATCTAGAACACAACAACTTATTAGCAGCAGGTGAGTTTATTACTAAGCCAGAATTTCAACATCTCAATATCATTGAGATCCCTGAACAAGAAAGTTATGCCGCTAACTGTATATGGGTCAATGAACGAGTCATAATGCCGGCTGGTTATCCTATTACTAAAGCCAAAATTGAAGCACTCGGTTATCAGGTCATTGAAGTTGATACTTCAGAATATCGCAAAATCGATGGTGGAGTAAGCTGTATGTCATTGCGATTTTAATTTAAAAAACCACAAAAATTAAACCAACTAAATAAGAAAACAATATGGATACACCAGTAAGAAAAAAGCTTGGCATACTTCCTCTCACATTACTGGTGGTGGGAAGTATTGTCGGTAGTGGTATTTTTAGCCTACCACAAAATATGGCCGAAGGCGCCGGTGCCGGTGCGATACTTATCGCATGGGCCGTAACATTATTCGGCATGTTTATGCTGACACGAATATTCCAATATCTTTCTATTCGATTTTACAAAATTAATGAAGGTTTATATGGTTATGTTCGTGAAGGATTTGGGGATTATATCGGTTTTAATGCCGCGTGGGGTTATTGGATATCAGCTTGGATGTCTTGTACCAGCTATTTAGTTATCTTATTTAGTGCGTTAGGCTCTTTTGATTGTTTTGCATTTTTTGGTAATGGTACGACAATTCCTGCCGTTATTGCCGGACTTATCCTTTTATGGATTATGCACTTTTTTGTCATTAACGGAATTTACCAAGCATTTTTACTTAATTGCTTAGTAACGCTAGCTAAAATTGTACCTATCGGTTTATTTATCGTTTGTGTTGTTTTAGCCTTTAAAATTTCAACTTTTAACACTGATTTTTGGGGGACACCACAATTAGGCTCAATCATTGATCAAGTAAAATATACTATGCTTTATACAGTATGGGTTTATTTGGGGATTGAAAGTGCTACTGTCTATGCTGCACGAGCGAAGAATATGATCAGTATAAGTCGAGCCACCTTTTTTGGTTTTGCCATTACGAGTCTTTTATTAGTCTGTGTTTCCGTTCTTTCATTGGGCATTGTGCCACAACATGAACTCGCACAAATGAAAAATCCGTCAATGGCGCTAGTAATTGAACACGTCGTTGGTAGTTGGGGGGCCACATTTATTAATATTGGTTTGATAGTTTCTGTAAGTGGAGGATTATTGTCTTGGTTAATGTTAGCTGCAGAAATGCTATTTTTAGCCGGTCAAGGTAAACAACATACTGTCCCTAGCTGTTTTGGTAAACTTAATAAAAACAGTACACCAGCCAATGCTTTGTGGTTAACGACCAGCTTAATTAGCTTGTTGATTATACTTGCTCATTTTTATGAATCAGGTTATAACACGCTGATTCAATTATCAACATCTATGGTGCTTATCCCATATCTACTTTCAGCACTGTTTATGTTTAAATTAGCAATACATCAACCTAGGAAATACCTAATTTTCATCGGCGCATTTGGTTCGCTATATGGACTTTGGTTAATCTATGCTGGCGGCATATCATATTTGCTGCTATCAATGATCTTATATAGTTTTGGGCTGCTGTTTTATCTTTATGCTAGAAAGCAAAGACAATTGTCAGCATTTAGCTATTTACATGATAAAATCTATGCCATAGCTATAGTGGTACTAGCCATTATTGCCATTATTTACTTTTATATCATTCCTAATTAATCAACGAACTAGGCGTTATTTTCGAAATAGATAAAAATCGGCCAACAATTGTCTAAATTGTTGGGAATAACGCCCTTCTTCATCTCGCATACACAGTGATTGGCATTCAATATTAGCATGCTGATTAAATGAAAATGCCATCAATACTAATGAATAGTCTTTATTGGCTGTATATTTAACTTGCAGTTCATGACACAAATATAATTGATTTGACGTAGTCAATTGCTTAAATTGCTCGGCAAGATGATAAGGTAAAACCAAACAAAACAACCCTTGCGGATTTAATAATCGTTTTACTACATCAATAAGTTGTTGATAGTTGAGACTTTCAGTATAACGGGCTAACTGCCTCTCTGAACTTCTACACTCTACAGCTGACTGAAAATAAGGAGGATTAGTGACAATTAAATCATAATACCCTCGTTCAGTGGTTTTAAATTGATTTACATCGATATTTAATGGCTTAATATTTTTAAAATCTGCATTAAAGCTATTCTCTCGACATTGCAATACCGCTTTCATATCGATATCAATTGCATCAATTTGACATGCCTGATGTTCTAAACGTTGAGCTAACATTAAGGCAATTACACCGCATCCGGTACCGATATCTAAAACATGTTGTACATCATCTTTAATTGGTACCCATGCACCTAATAAACAACTATCCGTTGTCACCTTCATTGGACTTTTGTCGTGAGCAACAAAAAAACGTTTAAAGGTAAAACCACCTTGTTTTAATGGTAATTGATTATTTGCCATGCTTAAATTTTCTAAATAATGGTTTATTCGATGCAATTGCGTCAGCCCAGCGAGTTGGTTCAGGTAATCGATAACCTCGTAAACACTGTTTTACCCAATGTAATGCACTAGTTTGACTAATTTTGTGTCCAGCTGAAATAAATAAAGGATTACAATTATTTTTACTCTGCAATACCCAACCTATCTGCTCTTGTTTATCGAGTAAAGGCGTTACCTTTCCAGCAAGTTTAGGTTGCACTTCATACTGTCCACATAACTTGCTTTTTGCAACGCCAATAGTTGGCATATCTAACAATAGGCCAAGATGGCTAGCGATACCTAATCGTCTTGGATGAGCAACTCCCTGCCCATCAACTAATAACAAATCGGGTTTTTGCTCTAACTGTTGCCATGCTTTGAGCAAAGCGGGATATTCACGAAAAGACAAATAACCTGGAATATAAGGAAAACTAGTTTCTAATCGAGCGATATGATACTCAACTACATCAAAATCGGGAAAAGTCAATGTCACTATCGCTGCACGCGTTACCGAGCCATCTTGCTCAAACCCAACATCAGTACCACCAATTAGTTTTATTGTTGGATTAAAATTATCCACCAAGCTTACCTGCTCGGCTAATTGTTGTTGTGAAAGTTTTAATTGTGCTAAATTGATAGACATTTCAATTTTGCTCAGTATTATTAGTTACAATAAAACGATTTTACCAGAATTAGTATGCCTTATACATTAACAAATCCTACCCAATTAACCGAAGAGATAAAAAAAAGCCGCTTTATTGTCAATGCAGCTCCAATTACTAATGCTCAGCAAGCAACCGAGTTTATCGACAACATCAGTGATCCAAATGCAACACATAACTGTTGGGCATGGAAAATAGGCCAACAATATCGTTTCAACGATGATGGTGAACCAACCAGCACAGCCGGCCGCCCTATTCTATCTGCCATTGAAGGTCAAGATTGTGATCAGGTGGTGGTGGTGGTCACCCGCTACTTTGGTGGCATCAAATTAGGCACAGGCGGACTCATTCGGGCTTACGGTGGTTCGGCTAGTCATTGCTTACAACAAGCAGAATTAATCGAACTTATTGCTAGAACATCATTACAATTTCATTGCTATTACAATGAATGGCCAATTATTGAAAACCGCTTAAAAGAACTAGATGCAGTCATTGAACAACAAAATTTTGATGCTGAAGGTGTAACTGTCATTATTGCTATAACACAAGATAATGTAGTCATACTTAAAAAAAATATTAGCGATATTACTCGCGGTAGAGTGATTATCAAGACTTAAAACACCTGTGTAAATATCCATCCAAATACAGCAAAAAAATTGGTAGAAATTGTAGACTGCGTATTTTAATTATAAAACAAACGGTTATAATTAGAGTGTTCCCTATACACATAGGGATAAACCGTTCTTCCATGTCAGTGTCGGCATCATAATTAAGTGTTCCCTATACACATAGGGATAAACCGTGACAGCCGAATCGATGCAAACAGCTATGGATGTGTTCCCTATACACATAGGGATAAACCGCTGATTAGCTTTTGGTTCTATACTGATATTATGTGTTCCCTATACACATAGGGATAAACCGGGCGTAAACTTGTTCGCCCTTTGTTAACTCATGTGTTCCCTATACACATAGGGATAAACCGATTCTATGGCTCTAATTACAATAAAGATAAACGTGTTCCCTATACACATAGGGATAAACCGTAATGAGTGGCGGCGGGATAGGTAAAGCAATCGTGTTCCCTATACACATAGGGAACACGATTGCGTTCCCTGTGTGTACAGGAATTAACTTCAAATTCAAACAAACCACCTTCTGGCGGTTTTTTATTGCCCAGAATTCCTAAATAACTTACTATTGCCCAAAAAGGAGATGGCATGAAAAGAATTACTTTATTTGGGATAGCTTGTTTTGCTTTGTATGGTTGCGGTAACGATAGTGATGGGCAAAAGGTCACTGAGGAGATGTTACTTGGTGAGTGGGACTGCAAAGTTAGCTCGCAAGAAGCAGAATCAAGGAATGGTAAGTTACAAGATTTTGGTGATCCAGAGTTCGAGGAAAATAAATACATTTTTACCAAAAAAGATGGACAGCTTTTTGTAAGTTTATCTTTATATAAAGAAGATTTAATGCCTTTTAATCTAGAGGATATTTACAAAAGACCTGAGTATACGGAATATGATAGACAAAGAACTCAAAAGATTAAATACCTATCAAAAGATAGTTTTAGTCTAAACGGTACATATACAATCATCGATAAAAACAACAAACCAACTAGCAAATTTAAAGAAGAATATGTTTGTGATCGTATTAAAGAATAAGACGTTTGTTTTCTAGTGAAATTTAACTATTTTTGACCAGCAAAGCTAAATATTACTGGTCAAAAAATTGCTAAAATAGAGTTAAATCTTCGGTTCAATTATTTAAATACAACTAAATCTTTATAAGATTCATTAACAGCACTGATTAACGACCTCACTTGCGTATCACCATCAATAAAAATGTAAACATTATCTAATCGAGGATAATATTGCTTGAAAAATTTTCCACTTTTGGTACCTGCTGGACAAAAATGAAAGACAAGTACATCCTCGCTACAGCATATTGCCATAAAATCATCCCAATAAAAAATTCCTTCCATATCGATCGATTTTATATAAATACCTTCTTCGAAATAAGCACAATAACATTCAACAGGCCATTCAACATTTTTATAAAGTATCTTAGTCAAACGTATTTCTAAATATACATTGAAATAATAATTTACAAGATAGATTAAAATCCCTATATCAATCAATGGAATTAGAACCGAATACTCACCAATTTTGCGGGCCAAAGAAGGAGATGATAAACTTATGATGTACGTTACTATAATAGCTAGGATAAAGGCTATAATCATAGCAACGAAAACAATTATTGTCTTTTTAGGGAAATACATACGACGAATTATTCGGGGAATTTTTGCAAAAAGCTCTTCTCGTGATTCAAACCTAATTGTACGCTCAAACAAAAAATGCGATTGTTTAGGATCGAAAGCATAATAAGGTTTTTTAACTCGTTGTTTCATTGATATTCCTAACACTATTCCTTTAATGATAAGTATAGTTATTATAAAACATAATGATTGGATGTAAATTACCTCTTATATTTTGACTTATCGCATATAGATATTCCCCGATTATTTTATGCTATCCTATACCCTCAAAATATTTATTGTTAGTTAATGATGTGTAAAAATTATTAAGAGTCTTAATGTAATTCTATTTATCTTTCAACTCATATACTGTACCGTCACCCCAAGTACCAATATAATAGCTACAATTATGATAAGCTAACGCTACTGCTCCAGATAAATTGCCAACTAAGGTCGATACTTTTTTAGTTTTTACATCAATTTGTCGAACCATTCCAGCACCATTATCAATAACGGCGGCAACATTTGGTGCAACTGTAACAATACCAACACCTGGGCGATTAAAATCCGAACCTAGCTCAGTTTTAGTGCCATTTGGGCTGATCATGGTTAAACGACCACTGTATTGTGAAACAACTAAACTGTTATCAGCTAATTGAGTTACACCAACTGGTGTTGTTAATCCACGAGCAATAATACTTTTTTGCTTGGTTTTAAGATCAAGAGAAACTATTTCACCTGTTGAACGATTAGTAATAAGTAATTGACCTTGATTAGAAAAAGCGATACCGGTAGGAGTATGATAACCATCAGATATTTTTTCTGATTTACCATTACTATCAATTTTTACAATGTAATCATCTCCATATGATGAAACATAAACATTATCTTCTCCATCAATAACGATACCTGCTGGTGAAGATATACCTGAATAAAAAGTCTCTGTCTCTCCATTTGATTTGACTCTCGAAACTGAATTCCCTGACCAATTAGTTACATACATTAATCCCTTAGAATCAAACGCAATACCTGTTGGTGCACTAAAAGTCGAAGAAATCTTGGTTAAATCAGCCATACAGAATGCTCCATAAAAACAACAAAAAATAAATAGTGAAAAATGCAATAATCTTTTCATCATGATGAGTCTCCTTATTAATAAATACCTACAATTTTATTTCCTATGATTACTTTTGATAAGTTGAATGCCAACTAACGCTAAAATTAGATTAACTATTGCCAACACAACACAAATAACTATCACTCCATTCCAAGCCATATTTTGATAAACGATGCCTAATAAATAAGTACCAATACTGCCTCCGGCCAAACAAGAAAGTAAATATAAAGATGAAATTGCACCGCGCGAGTTAATTGGCACAATTTTGTTAAGCATAGCAATAACTAATGGCTGAAGACCAAATACAAATAAAAACAAACTAAAAATACCTAAGCCAATAATAAATAAACTTGAGCTATAGCCAATAGTCACAACCGATGCACATACAGCTAGCAAATAAATAATTAAAAGATTGCGTTCATTTAAAACCTGCAATAATTTACTGGTAATTATGGTACCAATAACCGCGCTGAGACCGGCAAAATTAAGCCAGCCCAAAACTGTTGCAGATAAAGAGAAAGGTGCACTTTTTAGATAAAATGTGAGTAATGAAGATAATCCTAGGTAAACAAAAAAGAGTACAAAACCGACGGATAAAAATATAATCACAGTTTTATCAAATAGTAATTTAATTGCCGCTAAATAAGTACCAAGCACACTAGTGGTTGAAGATTGATGGCTCGATTGCTTTATAGCAAAAGGAACAAAAATACATGCTATCGTTATCAAACCAGCATATATGGCGAAGGCAACTTGCCAAGACCAAAAATCTGTCAACATTGCAATCACACTTCGGCTAAAAATAATGCCAACAATCGAAGCTGAGATCATAATTCCCATTGCTTGGGATAATTTATGATTCGGTGTGTTTTTAGCCGTATAAGCGAATAATGCAGCAGGAACAGCTGCGGCAAAAAAGCCGATTAATGACATGATAACTAAATACAAATTAAAATTATCAATAATCACCGATAAAAGTAGGCAACAAACCGCCCCAATACTTCCGATTAGAACAAGTAATTTTGTTGAGACTTTATCTGATAGCGGACCATAAATAAAAAACGAAATAGCATAAAAAAAGCAAGATAAACTAAACACATTTCTGGCAGCTAAAATATCAATATGATAAGTTTGAGAGATCTCTTGAAAGATAAGTTGGCTGATATAAACCGAGCCAACTAACAGCACGATTAATAATGCTGACAGCACTAAACGCGGTTTTGTCTGTATTGGCTCTTCTGTAGAGACGGATTCCATGAACAAAATACCAATTTTGCTAATTGATTAAACTTGAGAGAGGTTATCTAACAATACAGCAATATAGAAATACATATTTTGTTATACGAAATTCGTATTGCAGAAAAATCACATAAACAAATGCAAAAAATAAAGTTCTCATTCATAATAATAGTCTGAATTGAAATAGATAAATTACACAACCATTTGCAAGCCAGTAAAATAGTTTATTAAGGATAATAAAATTTATGGATATCTATAGCAAAAGATTACCAACAATTAAGCAATTACAATATTTTATTGCTGTTTGTGAAGAACTCAGTTTTACTGGTGCAGCGGAAAAACTAGGTATTAGTCAACCACCTCTTTCAACACAAATTAAAAATTTGGAAGATACTTTACAAAACACACTTTTTTTAAGAAATTCACACAATGTTGTATTAACCAAAGAAGGTGAAATATTAAAATCAAAAGTAACCCAATTATTAAATGATCTTTGTACTATCACTAAATCAACTAAAACAAATATTCTTGAAAAGGTCACGGTAGGGACAACAAAAACCTTATCTTTTGATTATATTCCTTTCTTTAAATTATTTTTATCAGAATTTAGAGATGAGACTAAAATATATAAACATAACTATACTTCGAAAGAGCTACTTCTTGAACTACAAAAAGGCAATATTGATTTTGCAATTGTCTCCGATTACCCAACTAGAGATTTTAGTGAAAACTCATTACTCATTTATCAAGAACCTGTAACATTAGTATTACCGGCAAGTCATCCATGTTGTCAACAAAACAAAGTAAATCTTGATGATGTCACTGATTTACCATTATTTTGGTTTAAACAACAAGTAAATCCTTTTTTTTACGATCAATGTGAACAAGTATTCAATAAACTAGCCCATCCACTATCTCGTCGAGCCGAACTTGCAGATAATTTATCTATGCTGCTAGAGGTTGCATTAGGTAAAGCAATGATGCTTCTACCACAATCAATGGCACAAGCTAAAGTTGAAGGAGTTACCTATAAAAAATTGATCTCAAATCAAGATAAAAAATTAAAAATAAATATTTATCTGATTTGGCGTAAAGATTTAAAAATCACCGCAGTTAATCAGGCGATAATAAATTATTTTAAGCGCGGTTAAACTATAGAATGGCTTTATTAGGATCGCAAAAACCCCCTCTCCTCAAAATTTTCATTTTTCAATATATTGGGGTTTACCGTAATTTGCGTTGTAAACTTTCAATAAAGTTTTCGATAACAATATTGTTATCATAACCACGTTGCCAATTTCTTAAAAACATGACTTGTTTCGGATTTAAATAGATATGCTTGCCTTTAATTTCTACGCTTCGCTCATTTGAAAATAAATATGCAGAATCAGATTGTTGAGTAGTAATATTTTTATTTAGATTATTATTAGTTTGAGCAAAAAACTGCTTAAACCAGTTATCATAATCAGCTAAGTCATATTCACCGGTTAATTGATAACCCCATGCTGTTTTGTGGATATTTTTAAAATAAAAATGCAAATTCCGTTTTGGAAAAGCACAATAAACAAATTGATATTGTTGTAATTTTCCAATTGTATATGCTGATATTTTAAAATTATGTTGCAATATTTGGGTAACAATAAAAGCCGATTGATTATAGATTCGTAAAAAAGAACCTTCATCAATTAGGCTTAAAAAACCTTGTCTTTGACTAACTTTTAATTTCTCTTTAATGTTAATGTTCATTTTTTGTTCGCAAATTCCTCGGCGTGATAACGCTTAACGCGCTATCACGCCGGTGACTTGGTGACTTTCTTTTTCATACTTTAGTCTTAATGATTTATTCAATACTTTTTATAATTATAAAGTTATAGCCATCAAAAGAAGTGACTAATTAAGCAAAATCACCATAATAAAAAGCATTGATTCCATCTTATTTTTGGCTTCTACTTGCAAACTAGAAAATTAGGAGCATTGACATCTTCAGCATCTACTCCAACTAATCCTGTCGAGATACTCACATCGACATGCTGTCCATAATCACTGCCATAATAACGATCTTTAGTCCAATATCTATCTCTATCATCCTCCCAATTAGAGTTCGGATAAGATTGCTGAACGGTATACCCCCATTCAGGCAAAAGCCCCTCACCAATTGCTCGTGTATAACCATTGACGATTTTAAAACTTCCACTAAGTTTGTATTCAGGTGCATTTGTTAATTCTTTATAAGAAAGCATTCTATCTTCTGTACATATATTGATAGCATCCATCCAATGACTCCAAAATCCTTTAATTGGTTTTGCCCATACACTAGTAGGATTAAAGGTATAATCATGTTTTATAGTTGAATCTCTTTTTAATGTTGCACGGACAGTTACATTTCCACTGGGTTTACCATTTAAAGTGACATAACCTTTCTCATCGACTTCAACTTTTCCTCCTGGGTTATTTGGAATTGTAAAAGTATAATCACTCGCTGCACCTGTTAGTACTAACTGAAATTTGGCACTATCAAACCCCGTTGTAGGAAATTTTTTACCGCCAGATAAAGTAGGCTCAGTTTTAAATCCCCAATTAGGCACATAATCTGAATTATATCCACCACCAGCTAGAGTTCTAACCGTATAATTAGGGTCATTCCATCTAAGAAAATTAGAAGATAGGTCAAAGCTTAACCATTGATGCTCTGGATTTTTTTCTATAGCATAAGGTTTTGCATAGCATAACTTTGATATTGCAGTGATTTTGTATACTTTTTTTATTGTTACCAAATCACTATGTCTTGGAATACCATATTGTGAAAAAGTCTGTATTTGATTGCTGATCTCTAACATTAATGGCATTGAATAACCACTACCACAGCCAATTATCTGATTATCTCTAGGCATTATTTTATTACCATTAGCATCAAACCATTGCCAAATAGTTGTAGTTATTAAAAATGGTTGGAAAGGATCGATACCATCACCATCTATATCTTGATAATTAATTTGATTGTCTAATTCTTGATAATCAAATTTTTTTACGACAAATTGGGAGAAAGTTAAATCACCATCAAACTCTTTAATTTCTTCTTCTTTTATATTACCTGTTGTTTCACTATAAAATACGTTATTTACAGTAAAACCGTACTTATCTGCCACTATTTGTTTATTAACCACCTTGGGACTATTTCCCTGTATAACATTGATAGTGAAACTGCTTAAGCCATAAGTACAAGGTACTATAGTTGGATATAAGAAAATAATAAGTAACTTGAATTTTAAAAAATGCTGGAAAGAATAGGATAATAAGTTAGATGCCCGATGCCCGATGCCCGATGCCCGATGCCCGATGCCCGATGCCCGATGCCCGATGCCCGATGCCCGATGCCCGATGCCCG
>NZ_JACFSE010000032.1:0-355 GCF_016100545.1 Gilliamella sp. W8128 | reverse complement strand
GGCTGTGATTTGTTCCTGACAAAACACAGCCTTGCCAAACATCCCTGTTTGCCATGCTAACCTCACTCAGTTGTCAGCACATTGCCAATGTCGCTAAATTAAATACACCAAACTTATTTGCCAAAATAAACTTTTATTATTGGAACTAGTTGATTTTATAACTAACGTTAACGATTTATTGGATTGATTTTGGCTTTAAAAACCCCTTTCCTCAAAATTTTTTAGTTCTTTATTTTTTAGTTGTTTGAGTTTCGGACGTTTTGTTGTTTGGTGGTTGTTTCTATACGGTGATTACGTCCGAGTTAAGAGGGTTGCCGCCAACCCTCTTTACAATCTCCCGCGGCGACCACGCAAG
>NZ_JACFSE010000031.1:0-394 GCF_016100545.1 Gilliamella sp. W8128 | reverse complement strand
ACGGTAGTGAACTAGAATCCAATATACTATAAATGCAGTTGGTAAAAAGGCAAAGCGCAATTTTACTATTAAAAACCCTTTTTTTGAGCCATTTTTCAACGCATTGATTTTTAATAATTTTATTTTAAGTTAAAAAAAAGGGTTAGCAATAAGTAGGAATTTAAGTTTCAAAAACCCCGTTCCTCAAAATTTTTTGGTTGTTTGAGTTTCGGACGTTTGTTGTTTGGTGGTTGTTTCTATACGGTGATTACGTCCGAGTTAAGAGGGTTGACGCCAACCCTCTTTACAATCTCCCGCGGCGACCACGCGAGTGGTCACGATGTGACTGCCTTCCGCCTTCGTTCGCTCTTAACGCACCGGCTGTGATTTGTTCCTGACAAAGCACCGCCTTGGC
>NZ_JACFSE010000030.1:0-422 GCF_016100545.1 Gilliamella sp. W8128 | reverse complement strand
CATCACCCCAATAATTATACGGTGTGCCAATAAGTGAACTTAATGCAATAGAATTAGTATCCGTTGGTACTAACATACCAATATCCGCAAAACTCTGACCAGAAGCAGGTAAAACGATAGGATTGTCTCTTGAATTATTGGTTGTGGGAGTAAATCTTCTACCATCAGAAAGGGATATCCCGAGTAACGCTTCGGTATTTGTTACCCGGGTTCGACCTCCATCAAAGGTTAAATAAGGGGCTGAGCCATAAATAATATTGGTCGTTTTAGTGGTTAATGCATAATTAGCAAAAGAGATAGACTGTAAAACAACCACGGTTAATACCAAAACCATCGACCGAGATAAACAGACTAAACCAAGAAATTTTGAAAAATTTTGCTGAAATTTCGGAAATTTTGGAAATTGTCGAAATAATAAACTG
>NZ_JACFSE010000029.1:0-467 GCF_016100545.1 Gilliamella sp. W8128 | reverse complement strand
TAAAGAGGGTTGGCGCCAACCCTCTTAACTCGGACGTAATCACCGTATAGAAACAACCACAAAACAACAAAACGTCCGAAACTCAGCGAACCAAAAAAATTGAGGAACGGGGTTTTTGAAACGCAAAATACCTTCTAAAAACGATTATAAAATTGTCAAAATCAAAAGCCTAATCTCCAAATTATTAATATTAAAAATGGTGATTTTTTAAGAGGGGATAAAGGGTCTATTATTTCTAAAAAACAGCAAATAATCGATGCTGTTTTCGAGCTATCAGTGTTCTTCTTTACAAAAGTTAACAATAAAACCATCAAAAAAAGTTGCATGGTTTTTTCCAATCACTATACTTTTATAGCATATTTATACGGATGGATAAATTTTGTGCCATTAGGCTTAAAATTTTAAATAAATCATAAAATTGGATTGACAAGGATATCTGATATGGATTATAATTTTCAACACACAAC
>NZ_JACFSE010000028.1:0-495 GCF_016100545.1 Gilliamella sp. W8128 | reverse complement strand
TCTGATATGGATTATAATTTTCAACACACAACACACAACACACAACCTGCCCAACCTATAATTTCACCTCTCTAAAGTTAAGCGCGTATCGTTTATTATTTCACAGTAGTTTATTATTTCAGCAATTTCCGAAATTTCAGCAAAATTTTTTAAAATTTCTTGGTTTAGCCTGTTTATCTCGATCGATGGTTTTGGTTTTAACCGTGGTTGTATTACTGTCTATCTCTTTTTCCAATTATGCATTAACCACTAAAACGACCAATATTATTTATGGCTCAGCACCTTATTTAACCTTTGATGGTGGTCGTACCCGGGTAACCAATACCGAAGCGCTACTCGGGATATCGCTTTCTGATGGTAGAAGATTTACTCCCACAACCAATAATTCGAGTTCAACTAATCCTATCGTTTTACCTGTTGCTGGTCAGAGTTTTAATGATATTGGTATGTTAGTACCAAGGGATACTGATTCTATTGCATTAAGTTCACTTATTG